>MFFV01000040.1:0-18682 GCA_001777995.1 Candidatus Falkowbacteria bacterium RIFCSPLOWO2_02_FULL_45_15
GGAGTTGAACCCTCGCCAGCGGCGCCACAAGCCGCTGTTCTACCGTTAAACTATAGCCACCATCACTCTGGCAAAGCCAGAGAAACTACAAACCATAAAATTCAAATGTCAAACAAATTATAAATCATAAATAAAAAATGTCAAAAATTATTTTTGTAATTTATTTTGCTTCGCAAAATATGTGCTCCCGGTAGGAATCGGACCTACATTTAAGGCTTAGAAGGCCTCCGTTCTATCCATTGAACTACGGGAGCAAAGTTACAATAACTTTTACTTTTTTATATTCTTGGCTAATTTTTTAAAAACAGCGCTTTGGTATAAACGAAAGCTCGGCCGTTTTTCTTTTTCATAAATATAAAACGCGCCTATAACTATCTTACAATTTTTGCAAATTAACTCTCTTGTCTGGCTGGGGATATTAGGGGTAAAAATACGGTCTAAATAGAGCCGTTTAAGCGGCCCCGGGCCGTCTTTTTGGTATGATAACAAATAAGATTTACAGCTATTACAATAAACGTGAAGAACCCGGGCATAGCCACCTCTGGCTTTTCTATATTTATCATTTTTTAACTTAAATTTTGTTCGTTTCACAAAACTATTAATCTTTAACTACTAAAGGCGCGAGCATTCCCCGCGCCTTTAGTTTTACATATTTTGAAGCACTTGTGAATAGAAAACTAGCGCCGGAACCCGTGTCTGTTATCTCTGTCTCTATGATTATGGTCATGGTTGGAACGCCCGCCGCGGCTAAACCCGCCGAAACCCCCAAAACCGCTTTCTTGTTTTCCTTTTTCGTCTTTCCAAAGTTCGCTATTGCCGTCCAATCCTTTCATGGTCAAACTGACGCGGTCGTCTTCCACGCCTTTGACGCAAACTTCCACTTCGTCGCCTATTTTCAATAAATCCGCCGGACTGCCGACGCGGTAAGGCGCCATTTCGCTCACATGCACCATGCCGTCGTTGCCGCCCGGTAAACTGACAATCACGCCAAAGTCCATTACGCGCGTTACTTTGCCGCGGAAAGTTTCTCCCGGCTTAAACTCGCGCAAAATGTCTTCAATCATCTGTTTTGCTTTTTCCATCCCTTCCGCGTTCGTAGAGCAGATGGAAACCAAGCCCTCGTCCGAAATGTCAATCGTTACGCCCGTATCTTTAATAATGCCGTTAATGATTTTGCCCCCCGTGCCGATAACTTCCCCGATGCGGCTCGGGTCAATTTTAAACGAAATAATGCGCGGCGCGTACGGGCTTAATTCAGGCCGCGGCGCGCTGATTAATTTATTCATGCCGGCTAAAATTTCCAGCCGCGCTTTTTTTGCCCGCTCTAAAGTTTCAGCCACAAGTTCCAGCGGCAACCCTAAAGTTTTAGTATCAAGCTGAATGGCGGTAATGCCCTCGCGCGTGCCGGCAACTTTAAAATCCATGCCGCCTTCGCCGTCTTCCAAATCCTGCAGGTCGGTAATGATTTTCCAATCTTTCATGCCCGGCGTGCTGGCTAATCCCATCGCAATTCCGGCTACCGCTTTTTTAATCGGCACCCCGGCGTCCATCAACGCCAAAGACGAGCCGCAAGTAGAGCCCATAGAGGAAGAGCCGTTGGAGCCGAGCACTTCAGATACCACGCGAATGGTGTAAGGAAATTCTTCTTCGTTCGGCAATACCGGACGCAGCGCTTTTTCCGCCAAGGCGCCATGGCCGATGTCGCGCCGAGACGGCCCGAACATCGGTTTCACTTCGCCCACGCTGTACGGCGGAAAATTATAATGATGCATGTATTTTTTTGTGGACTTGCCTTCTAAATTTTCTAAGAATTGTTCGTCGCCCGGCGAACCCAAAGTGACGGTGGAAAGCACCTGCGTTTCTCCGCGCTGGAACAGGGCCGAGCCGTGCGTGCGCGGCAATATTGCTACTTCCGAAGACAGCGGACGAATTTCGTCTAACTTGCGGCCGTCAACGCGTTCGCCCCGCTCCAAAATGCCGCGCGTTACTTCAGCTTCTACGATTTTTGGCGCCAACTCATCCGTTATTTTTTTAGCGAGCACCACTTCAACTTTTTTGCCTAATAAATAATTAACCGCTTCTTCTTTGATTGCCGTAACCCGCGCCTTGCGCTCCTGCTTTTTGTCAGTCGGGATTTCTTTAGCAAATAAATATTGGGCGGCGTTTTTGGCTAACCAGTCTTGAGCGAGTTTTTGCGCTTGCCGCTCGTCTTCGCTTAGGTCGGCCTGCGGGCGCGATTGCGAAATCGCACCTTCATTAATGTTTAGCTTCAACTCCGCCTGCATTTTTTTAATTAAATCCAAAGCCGGCTTCATTTCTTTCAGCGCTTGCTTCATCGCGGCTAACGCGTCTGATTCGGCCACTTCTTTCGCGCCCGCTTCCAGCATAATAATTTTATTGTCAGCGCCGGCAACGGTTAAATCCAAGTCGCTTAATTTTTCTTGTTCTTGGCTGGGATTAAAAACTAACCCCCCATTGACGCGGCCGATTTTAATGCCGGCGATTGGGCCCGCCCAATTTATATTAGAAATCGCTAAAGTGG
This sequence comes from Candidatus Falkowbacteria bacterium RIFCSPLOWO2_02_FULL_45_15, assembly GCA_001777995.1. Classification (GTDB taxonomy): domain Bacteria; phylum Patescibacteriota; class Patescibacteriia; order Patescibacteriales; family XYC2-FULL-47-12; genus 2-12-FULL-45-10. The sequence continues at coordinate 2,543 of MFFV01000040.1, forward strand.
CGCTAGCGGCAAGAAGAGAAACGAGTTCCGGGTCATTTTCATTATCAGCGGAAAGCACCGTTAAAATAATCTGGACGTCTTGGCGGCTTTGCTGGTTAAACAACGGACGGATGGCGCGGTCAACCAGGCGCGCGGCTAAAACCGATTCGTCGGACGGGCGGCCTTCGCGTTTTATCCAGCGCGAGCCCTTAATCATCCCCGCCGCGTACAAGCGCTCTTCGTAACCAACGAACAGGGGGAAATAGTCCATGCCTTCCTTAGCTTCTTTAGTTTGAACGACCGTAGCCAAAATAACCGTGTCGCCGTAGCGCACAGTTACCGACGCAGTTGCTTGCTGCGCGAATTTCCCGGTGGAAATCGTGAGAGTGCGGCCAAGCCACTCACAGGAATATTTTTTTTCTGCCATAAATTTCGCCCCGTGAAATGCCGCTTGGGCGGCTTCCCGCGCCTCACGGCATATTTCACCGGGTCCTTTCACTTGTGCCTTGGCCGACAAACTACAGACGCGCGATTTTTTTAAAAAATCTAACGGCTATCTGTCTGCCGGCCAAAAACATTAATAATTATTTTAAAAACTTCTTAGAACTCGCTAAATCAATAAAATCATCCGCTTCCTCGATTAATTTTGACGAACAAGTTTTTTGAAACGCCATTACTTCCACAATGCAGCCCAGATGGTCGCGTAAAAATCTGACTAACGGCAAAAAATCCCCGTCGCCGGTCACCAGCACGACGACATCGAGCTTCGGCGCTATGCGAATCGCGTCTATCGCCATTCCGACGTCCCAATCGGCTTTTTTTACGCCGGATAAAAATATTTGCAAGTCCTTAATGCGAACCTCAAAGCCCTGTTTATCAAGCGCTTCCAGAAACGATTCCTCTTCTCCCGTTTTAGTTTTAATCGCATAAGCTATCGCCCGGATTAATTTCCGCCCGCTCACCGCTTCTTTTAATATTTGCCCGAAATCAACCCGCCGCTGAAATAAATTCTTGGCCGAGTGGTACATATTCGCGACATCCACAAAAACTCCCACCCGCTGTTCTTTATGTTTAATCATATTTACCTTGTTTTGCGATTAGTGGCAATTCGTTAATGTATTAGTGGTTATTCGTGACAAAATTCTTTTTCGCGAATTGACACGAAGTTTAAAACAAATTTACACAAATCGCTAATAATTTTATTCTTGCGCTTCCCTTCTCTCCGCCGCCGCTTCTTCTGCGTCTTCGCGGTCCTGCGCCCTTTGTTTTGCCGCTTCCAGCTCTTCCTGTTCGCGGCGCTTAATTTCCGCTTCCTCTTCAATCATTTTTTTGCCTATTTTTAATTTTAATTTGCCGACTAATTCAATAAAGGCCTTTTCGTCTTCTTTTTGCAGGTATTTCAGGAGTTTGCGGCGCTCGGCTACTTTGCGCAACAGTCCGCGCCGGGAAGAGTTGTCGTGTTTATGCCGATTTAAATGTTCGGTTAAAAGCTTAATTTCTTCGCTTAAAATGGCAATTTGCACTTGAGAAGACCCGGTATCTTTTTCGTGCGTGCGGAATTTGTTAATGATCCGCTGCTTAATTTTTTTGTCTAACATAAACTAAAATTTAGCTAAAATCCGAGAATGGGTTAGTTATTCCCAGTCCAAGATTAAGCGATAATAATAATTGAAATCATGATAGCATAATAATAAATTAAAAGCAAATTTGTTATGTTATGTGTTTTATGTTATGTGTTAAGTGTATATTTCTTGCTAATATTAGCTAAAATATATTAAAATTATTGACATATTATTATAAGTATGCTATATTTAACATGATATTCCTCCGATGACCCATTAATAAGGGGATTGATCGCCTAAAAGGCGAAAAAAGGAGGAGCATAATGAATATTCTCAATGCTTTGTTGTCCATTGGGCCCCTCGGCATTATGTTTGATCAGCACCAAGGGGTAGTGCGAGCATGGACGCTTTCCCATCCTTTTCAGAATGGGAAAACCATGTCAGCACTGAAACGATTTTTTCCTTGTTTGGAGGTTAACCAAACCTCCAATGAGGAAAATTCGTTTATCCGCCTCGGTGGCTTCAGCTCTTTGAGTGAAGCCATTGAGGTGCTGGTGAACGCAAAGCTGTATTCGCGTTCACCAGCAGTTCAGGGGCTCCACCGCGTGGATGTCCCTGAAGGAATTGAGACCATCACTCAATTTGCTCCGATTGAGTGACGGAGTGAAGTTTTAAAGGAGACAATGAGGGAATTATAAGAACTTTGATTCTAATAATTCCCTTTTTTCTTTTCCCAAATATATTTAAATCGTTATCTAACTAACAAAAACAGTTGTTAAATAAACCCCCACGCTAAAGTTTTTGGTGTTATGGCAAACTTATAATTAAAACATCCAATGCAGTTTAACCATATTGGATGTTCGTTAATTTTTTGTGGACCATAAGGGACTTGCCCCGTAACTACACTCTCCTTACTCGTGAGTACGGGGTAAAAAACCCTAACCTTCTCGCATATAATATTGTCGGGTGCAATAAATCTAAACACCTTCACCGCAAGGCATCCCCCCACACCAAAATTTGGTGTGGGGGTATTCTGGAAGGTGTATGGATAAATAATTATGGTGGACCGTGGGAGATTCGAACTCCCGACCTTCTCCATGCCATGGAGACGCGCTACCAGCTACGCTAACGGCCCAAAAAATAATTTTACTATATTAAATTATCATAAAATTTAATTTTTGTCTATTTTAATATTTTTAATAATTCACACTGAAAGTCTACAAAATTGTAGACAATAAATAATAACTACCTTTTTATAGTCTACGATTTTGTGGACTATAATTCATTATTTATCCACAATTTAACAATTTTATCCACAAATATGTGGAAAAATAATATAATGACTTAAAGTCCACAATTTCTTAGACTTTTAATATTTGTGCCTCTACCAGGAGTTGAACCTGGATCTCGGGCTTAGGAGTCCCTTGCTCTATCCGCTTGAGCTATAGAGGCATTTTTACTAATTTTAACTTAGAAATTCCTTTTTGACAACGATTTTTTTCCGCCCTACAATAATGATGTTATTAACTTAAAACAAAAATATGTTTAAAAAGCAGGAAGCGGACAACTTCAAGGAGGCAGAGACGATTATTGGCCCCTCCGTCAAAGTAGAAGGGGATTTTGTGGGCCAAGGAAATATTATTGTTGACGGCGTCATTAAAGGCAGCGTAACCACTAACGGCAATTTGCGCGTCGGCGAGCAGGCTAAGATTACCGCCGCCGTTACGGCGGCAAACGCTCTCATTAGCGGCGAAATCCACGGCAATGTTACCATTAAGGGGGATTTAGAATTAACCGAGAACGCAAAAATTTTCGGCGACGTGGAAACAAAAAGCATCTGTGTCGCCCGCGGCGCAATTTTAAACGGCAAATGCGCCATGACTAATGACGAGATTAAAAACAATAAAAAACAGCCGTTAGAAAAAACAGAGCCCGAAATAAGATTGTAGGCTTAACTCAAAAAACACCCGAAATCTTTACTATGCATATTTACATCTTTGATTATTTCCTAAACCAAAAAAGCTATGAGGCGGTGGTAGCCAAAATTGAAACGCGGCTGACTGACCTTGGTTTAAACGGCAAAAATTGCCATGTCGGGCCGCTGAAAAGCCTAAAAAGCATCGTTAAAGAAGAATTTAAAAATAACCCCAAAACCATAGTAGCCATCGGCAACAACGCCACTTTAAACCAGCTAATAAACGCTTTGGAGGAAAACGACATCACGGTCGGCATTATCCCGGTAGGCGACAACAATTCCATCGCCCAAAGTTTCGGCATTGAGGACGAAGAGCGCGCCTGTAACGTGCTTTCCGCCCGCTTAGTGGAAACAGTCAGTTTAGGCAAAATTAACGAGCAATATTTTATCGCCGCCGCCCAAATAGCTAATAAAGAAACTATTTTAGAAATCAACGGGAAATATACCGTTGAGCCCACTGGGCCGGGCTTAACCAAGATAATAAACTTAAACGCCGATGCCTCCAGCCCCAAAAGCAGCCCCCAAGACGGCCTGTTGGAAATTGTGGTGTCAGTTACCAAAAAAGGGCTGATTAGCAGTTCTACTGACGTTAGCTTTATCCAAACCAGCCGCCTGATTGCCAATAATTTAGCGCATAAAAATTTTCTGATTGACAACGCGGCAGAAGTCGCTACGCCAGCGGAGATAACCGTCGTGAAAGAAAGACTACAAATTATTGTTGGGAAAGAAAGAGTGTTTTAAAACCCACAAAGGCTGATATTAATGGTTGCTGGTATTTGTATTATTTGTAGCCGATTCGTTGATTGGCGGGTTTTTAAAAATATATAACTGCTGCAGACCGGTTAACAATGTGGTTACTAGCCAATACAGCATCAGTCCGGCGGGAAAAGTGAAGCCAAAAAAAACAGTCAAAATGGGCATAAAATAGATCATCTGCTTATTCATAATCGCCATCATGTCTTCATCTTTTGCGCCCGCTAACTTTTGCGGCGGCCGCTGGACCGACATCATTTTAACCTGCCAAAATTGGGCTACGCCGGCTATAACCGCCAAAATAATGCTTGGTTTTGACAAATCAAAAAAACCTAGCGTAATGGGGTTAAGCGATTCCGGTTTAGCTAAAAATGAATAGACCAAATCTAACGCCTTGTTGCCGGCCAAGCCGTCTCTGAATACGTAGTACACGGCGATTAAAAAAGGAAATTGGATTAAAAGCGGCAAGCAGGAAGAAAAGGGGTTCACTTTTTCCGTCTTGTATAATTCCATCATCGCCCGGCCCTGCTCTTGCTTGTTATCCGCGTATTTTCTCTTCAGTTCGTCAATTTTTGGCTGCAGGTCGCGCAGCGCTTTCTGCGATTTGATTGATTGCTGGTTAAGCGGATACGAAAGAAGCCGAATCAGCGCCGTGAGTACGACGATAGCGACGCCGATGTCGTTTCCCGGGATGATGTTATAAAAAAAGACGAGCAAATTTAAGATGGGCTGATAAAAAATAAGGTGAAATAATTGAGCCATGTTAGTCAGAAAGTTAAGAAGTAAGAAGTAAGCAGTAAGAAAACATAATCGCTTCTTACTTCTTACTTCTGCCTTCTTACTTCATTGGATCAAATCCTCCTTTATGCCACGGGTGGCAGCGCAAGATGCGCCAGCTAGCCTTAATAGCGCCCTTAACCGCCCCGTATTTAGTTATTGCCTGAATGCCGTATTCCGAACAAGTAGGATGAAAACGGCAATAGCCGTGCGGAAATAAAAAAGAAAACCAACCGTAATCAAAGGAAAGTGTTTTCTGATAAAGGCGAATGAATTTTACCAACAATAAACGAGGGAAGTAGCGATAATTATTCTCCATATGTTAGCCACGCTTTTGCTTTTATAATACTCCCGATCGCTTAAAATGACTAAGGAGGGATTTTTCCAGCTCATGATAACCGCTGTCTTTGCTCGCGGGCAACGCTAAAATAAAAAAATCAAAACTTGATTTTAGCTTAGGCAGATTAAGCCGAATAATTTCCTGCAAACGCCTTTTAATTTTATTTCTCAAGGTAGCTTTTTTGCTTACTTTAGTGGAAACGACCACCACAAACCGGCTAATTTTACTTTCGGCCGGTAAAATCTTTACGCCCAAAATGTTGTCAAAACTGCTGCGACCGTTTTTAAATACGCCGTCTATTTCCTTAGTTTTAGTTATTCTGTTTATTTTTTTTAGCATAGCGCTGGCTTACTTTGATAACTGCCGGCGTCCTTTGCTCCGGCGGCGCTTAAGCACTTTACGGCCGTTTTTAGTTTTCATCCGGCGGCGAAAGCCGTGCTTTTTGCTCCGGCGGCGCTTATTGGGCTGATATGTTCTTTTAGTTGACATTGTTTTAACGCTTTAATGATTAAGCTACCACTAACCATATCAATTAGCGGTCGTCATGTCAATTTTATCCACCCCCCATCAACACCTTATAAACTTTAAGCGGCTATTTTCATATTCTTAATTTTAGTTTATACTTCTTTATATTAAACTTACGGACTATTTTTTATAACTTCATAATTTTATGACTAATCAGGAAATTTGGCAGGCGGTTTTAGGGGAAATGGAGCTTAATTTGTCCCGGGCAAATTTTACCACTTGGTTTAAAAGCACTTTTATTTCCGCCCTGGAAGAAGATAAGGCGATTATCAGCGTACCGAACACCTTTACTAAGGCTTGGCTAGAAAAAAAATATCATCGAGACATTATGCAAGCCCTAGAAAAGGTAGTCCAGAAAAAAATAAAGGAAATTCTCTATAAAGTAGAGCTGCTAAGGAAAGCTCCGGCCGGAGAAAGGGTCGACGGCATTACCGCCAGCGACGCCAGTGCGCTTTCCTTGCCACGAGAAGCGGCGGCCAAAGAATTTAAAGTAAACCGCTTTGGGCTAAATACCCAATACATTTTTGAAACTTTTATTGTCGGCAAAAACAACCAGCTGGCGCACGCGGCCGCCAAGGCAGTGGCCTCTAGCCCGGGGGCAACTTATAATCCGCTTTTTATTTATGGCGGGGTGGGCTTAGGGAAAACCCACCTCCTGCAGGCGATTGGCAACGAAATAGCCAAACAAAACGACAAAAAACCGCTATATGTTACTTGCGAAAAATTTACCAACGACTATGTGCAGGCGGTTCGGACCGGCCACGGCAAGGAATTTAAGGATTTTTACCGCAATGTTGACCTGCTATTAATCGACGACATCCAGTTTATGGGCGGCAAAGAAGGCACCCAGGAAGAATTTTTTCATACTTTTAACGAACTGCACCAGACTAACCGCCAGATTGTAGTCAGCTCCGACCGGCAGCCGAAAGCCATTCCTTCTTTGGAACAGCGGCTGCAGTCGCGCTTTGAGTGGGGTATGATTGTTGACATTGTCCAGCCGGACTTAGAAACCCGCGCGGCAATATTAGAAGCTAAATGCCGAGAGAAATCCTACCCCCTAACAAGCGACATTTTGACGTATATCGCAAGCGTTATCCAAAGCAACATTAGGGAATTGGAAGGCGCTTTAAACAGAGTTATCGCCTACCACCAATTTAATCAGGCCGATCCGACGCTGGACAGCACCAAAGAAATTTTAGCCAACATTATTAACAGCCTTCCTTCAAAGTCAGTAACTCCTAAATTAATAATTGAGGTGGTGGCTAAATTTTATGACATAGAAATTGTTGATTTAATAGGCAAAAGCCGCAAAAAGGAGCTGGTTGTTCCCAGGCAAATAGCCATGTTTTTAATGCGCGAAGAAATCAACACTTCTTTCCCATCGATTGGCAATGAGTTTGGCGGCCGCGATCACACCACCGCGATCCACGCCTGCAATAAAGTCGGCAATGAAGTTAAACAAGACCAGCGCAAAAAACAAGAATTGGAATCAATTAAACAATTAATCTACAGCTTTTAAACAACTGGATAAGCTGCGCGAAAGACGCTTAATAATTCAATGTGTTTGTTGATAAAAACGCTTAATTTAATTTTATAAATAAACAATTAACAGTTAGTCAAAAAAAATTAAGACTTTAACCACAATCCCATTTAGCTAATTTTAAAATAAAAACCAACTCTTTCCCCGCCGTCCCCACCCTTATTAATTTTATTGTATTATATATTTAAGTTATTAAATAAATCCAAACACCTTCGTTGCGAGGTATAAAACGACCTTATTAAAATTTTTGCCGTAGGGATTCACTCTCACATAAAAAGTCGCCTGCTATTCTAGAAGGTGTTTGGATAAAAACCAATATGAAATTTTCTTGCACTCAGGAAAATTTAAAAGTCGGTCTTTTAAACATAGTCCATATTGCCGGCAAAAACATCAATTTACCTATTTTAAGCAACGCTTTAATTGACGTTTCCGATAGTTTGATAAAATTAATCGCCACTGATTTGGAAATAGGCATAACCGCTTCCGTCCGGGGGAAGATAGAAAAAAACGGCAAAATAACGGTTAACGCCAAATTACTTACCGACTATGTTAATTTATTGCCCAACGGACGGGTAGACATTGAATTAATGGAAGATGAATTAAAATTAGCTTGCGGCAACTTTAAAACAAAAATAAAAAGCGAGGATGCCGGGGACTACCCCATCATTCCTTCGGTGGACAAGGCCAATTACTTTAGTTTTGATTGGGAAGAATTTAAAAGGATAGCCGGTGGAGTTATTTTTGCGGTTGCTGCCGACGAAACCAGAATTGAATTAAGCGGCGTTTATTTTGAGTTTAATGAAAACGAACTGACGCTGGCCGCAACCGACAGCTACCGCTTAATTGAGCGGAAAATAAAATATAAAAACAAAACGATTTTGCCGGAAGCAAAAAAGTTCATCATCCCCACTAAAACATTAATAGAAATAACGCGCCTGTCCCAACGAAGCAACGAAGTGGAGGTGGCTGAAGAAAAAACCAATAAAGAAATAAAGTTGTACATAGCGGAGAACCAAATTCTTTTTATGTATGACGAGGTAGAGTTAGTGTCAAGAATTATTGAGGGGCAGTACCCAGACTATAAACAAATTATACCTAATGTTAGCCAAGAAAATAAAACGACAGTCGTCTTAGAGCGTCGCGAATTATCCCAGGCGGTTAAGGCGTCTTCCTTGTTTTCCCAAACCAACATCAACGACATCCAAATAGACCTGTCTTTTTCGGCTAAAAAAATAACCGTCAGTTCCATCAGCGGCCAAAGCGGAGAAAGCCGGGTAGAAATACCAACCGAGGTTTCTAATAAAGACACCTATGTGGTGTTAAATTACCGGTATTTGTTAGACGGTTTAAATAATTTTGAGGGAGAAAGAGTGATTATGGAGGTGGTGGATTCAACCACGCCGGTTGTTTTTAGAATTGAAAACCGGAGCGACTGTTTATATATAATAATGCCGATAAAAAAATAATCACCCGCAAATCTACAAATCTCATCACAAATAATACAAACTAAAAAAATTATTTACTTGTTTACTCTCACCTTTTCCGTCCGTTTCGTATTACCAACCCAGCCGCTTGCTTCGGCAAAGAGAAAATATTTTCCCAGCTCAGGCGCCCCGCTCCAAACGCCAACCGCCTCATTGCCGGTAAAATTTTGGACAGAAGAAATTAAGTGAGCGTCGCTTTCCCCCTCCGCTTGAAAATAAAAGTTAACCTCTTTTATGCGTCGGGGTTGCGCCGAAACGGCAATCAGAGAAATCGGAAAACTAGCGGCGGAAAGAACGGAGTTATTGGCGGGCGAGGACCAGCTTAAGTCCAAAGCAGTGTCGCGTTCCGCGTCGCTAATGACAAAGTTAAACTGTTGCGCGCCGCGCCAGCAGTTTTCTTTTACGTCACAGACTTTAATCGTTAATTTATGCGGCCCGTTGTTTAAAAAATTAATATCCCCGGAGAGGCTATAGGGGTATTGTTCGTTTAAGCCCATCCAACGGTCGTCAAGGTAGTACTCCGTTCGCCCAATGCCGAAAGGCGCCGTGGCTGAAATGCCAATGGATAGAGTTTTGCCGGTAATCACGGAGTTGTCGGTGGGTGAGTTAACGGTGACCTGGGGGATGTTTTCCGGCCGATGGACGTTATCATATTCCGTCGGCACGGCATCAACGGTAATTTTTTCCCGCTCAGCCCATTTCCTAATGGCGTCTTCCCAAATTTGGAATTGGACGTCGCGCTCCGCCGGCGCTGGTTCCGGTCCGCGCGGATCGTCTGGCTTAACATAGTATAAAATGCTGTGCGGCTGCTTAAACTTTTTTTCTTCCACTAACTCGGGCGGGGTGTTTTCGTTTGCCAGCAAGCCGCTGATTTTATCTATTTTTACCGCCGCTTCTCCCGGGTTAAGGCCGTCCAAAACGGCCTTGCCGGTAATTTCTTTTTCCGGTTGATTAAAATATTCTACCGGGCCGTTGCCTAAAACGCGCTGCATATAGTCGTGCCAGATAGGAGCGGCGATTTTTGAGCCGTCCGCTCCTCTTTTCATCTCCGTGCCGTCGTTATTACCCACCCAGACTCCAGTAACGAGCGACGGCGTGTAACCGATGGTCCAGGCGTCTTTGTAATCGTTAGTAGTCCCAGTTTTAGCCGCGACCGGACGATTTTTGAGCGTCAGCCAATTCTGCGCTCCAAAAATAAAAGCGCGGGCGCCGTTATCAGACAAAATATCGTTAACCAATCTAGCTATCTTTGCCGGCATTACCACTTTTTTTTCTTCTTGGTATTCTTCTAAAACTTTGCCGTTGCGGTCCTCAATTTTTAAAATGGCTACCGGCGGACGATATTCTCCTTCGCGGGCAAAGACACCGTAAGCGGCCGTGTGCTCTAGTAATTTTACCTCCCCGCCGCCGAGCACGAGCGATAGCCCATAGCGGTCGGGGTCGGTTAAAGTGGTATAACCCATCGCTTGCGCCTGCTCAATCACTTGGCTGACGCCCGCTAAATACAGCGCTTTTACCGCCGGAATATTAAGCGAGCCGGCCAGCGCTTGGCGCATCGTTACCGGACCGTGCTCCTTAGAATCGTAGTTGTGCGGCTCGTACGGCTTGCCGCTCGCGGCAAAATTAGTCACCACATCGTAAAGAATCGTGTCCGGCGTGTATCCTTTGGCAAAAACCATGGCGTACACGAGCGGCTTTAGCGAGGAGCCGGGCTGGCGCGGCCGCGTTACTACGTTTACCTGCCCGTCGATTTCCTCGTTAAAATAATCGCGCGAGCCGACCATCGCTAAAATTTGGCCGGTTTTTGGGTCGATTGAAACCAAAGCGGCGTTAGAGCCGTTATAATTTTTTTCGTTTTCCGCCGCCTGCTTTTGTAAAACTTCTTCCGCGATTTTTTGCTTGTCTAAGTCAAGCGTCGTATAAATTTTAAATCCTTCTCGTTCAATTACCTGTTCGCCGTATTTTTCGCTTAGCCGCTCTTTTACGTACATCACGAAGTGCGGCGCGATGATGTCGGCGTTTTGTTCCTTAAACTTAAAATCAAAGGCAAGCGCGTCTTTAAGCTGGCCGTCGGTGACGTAACCCAGTTTTTGCATCTCTTTTAGAATGTATTCTTGCCGCGCCGCCAAAGCGTCTCGGTTGTTGTAATAGTAGGTGGGCGCTTTAGGCAGGGCGGCCAAAGCGGCGGCTTGCGCCAAGTTTAAGTCTTTAGCGGAGAGGCCGAAATAGCGCCGGGCGGCGGCTTCAATGCCGTAAGCCGTTGAGCCGTAAGGGATTTCATTTAGGTACAGCTGTAAAATTTCGTCTTTAGAAAATTTTTGCTCAATGCGGTAAGCCAAAACGAACTCTTTAATTTTACGCGCCACGCTGCGCTCGTTCGTCAGAATGGCGTTTTTAACCAATTGTTGCGTGAGGGTTGATCCGCCGGCGATCCGTTTGCCCAGCAAAGGGTTGAGAATTAAGCTACGGGCGATAGCTAATACGTTAAACCCGTGATGTTGGTAGAAAGTCCGGTCTTCGGCGGTAATGGTCGCCCATTTAACATAGTCGGGGACTTCCTCTAATTTAACGATCGTGCGCTTTTGGTCGCCGTGAATTTCATACAGAATTGTTTCGCCGGCGCGGTCGTAAATTTTAGTGCTTTCCGGAATGTCGCGGTCTATCAGTTTATTCGGGTTGGGCAAATCGCGCGACAGCCAAAGGAAATACAAAGTGCCGATGACAATTAAGAGCAAAGTTAATTTTAAGACGCGGTAAATAAAAGCCGGCGAAGGGGCGGGCCGTTTTTTCTTAAAAATAGGAGCGGCCGAGCGCCACGCGCCCCGGCTTTTAAAGTCGCCGGTCCTTATTTTGCGGCTGCGCAGTATCTGCTCCCGGACGGAAGCAGTAATTGAGTCCCGCCGCCAGCTTTGCGGCGGCTTGTTTTTTTTAGACAGTTGAGGAATAGGCATAATTTATAAATTTCAAAATCAAAATGTCAAATGTCAAAATCCTGCCTGGGCAGGCAGGTTTCTAATTTTCAATCAAGCTTTATTTTATTATATATCAACATTTTTTTCTTGACAAACAGAAAAACATAAAAACAAAAAAGCGTTAAAATAACCCGCCTGCCGGCGAGGCAGGAAAAACAAAAAATTCTTGTTTTTATTTTTAAGCAAAAATAATGTATACTAAAAAGCAGAAATGGTTTGTTAAGTTCATCGCGATATTCGGAGCATTCGCCCGCCGGCAACCCGCCCACAGCTACGCAGTTGCTGGCGGGTAGCACCGTGGGCAGGCATTAAAGGTTCATCCAGACACCTTCCAGAATACCCCCACACCAAATTTTGGTGTGGGGGATGAATGGAAAGTGTGGATCTTCCCGCAGGGTTTACCCCTACACCAAAATTGGTGTTGGGGTTTAATACCCGGCGGTGAAGGTGTTTGGATTTATTGACCAGACAAACCAGTAATAACTATTTGAACTTATGTATTTGGAAAAACTGGAAATCCAAGGTTTTAAATCGTTTGCCAATAAAAACATTTTAAAATTCGCCGCCGCGGAAAAAGTAGGGGGCAAATCCCAAAAGACCGAGGGCTTCCCTCGGAGTAAGCACGGCATTACGGCCGTTGTCGGGCCTAACGGCAGCGGAAAATCAAACATCGCGGACGCGGTGCGCTGGGTTTTGGGGGAACAAAGCGTAAAACTGTTGCGCGGCAAAAAGAGCGAAGACGTGATTTTTTCCGGCTCCCACACCAAAGCCGCCTTGAGCTTCGCGGAGGTGTCTTTGTATTTAAACAACGCGGACCGAGCGGCGCCGATTGATTTCCACGACGTAGTCGTGACGCGCCGGCTGTACCGCGACGGGGAAAGCGAATATTTATTAAACGGCAGCCGGGTGCGGCTGCTGGACGTCAGTCTATTGCTCGCTAAGGCGCGTTTCGGCCAGCGGGCATATTCGGTTATCGGCCAGGGAATGGTGGAAAATTTTTTAAATACCACGCAGTCCGAACGCAAAGAATTTTTTGACGAAGCCACCGGCGTCAAGATGTACCAAATAAAGCGCGATGACGCGATAAATAAATTACAGAACGCGCGGGCGAACCTGGCGCAGGCCGGAAGTTTACTCGCGGAAATTGAGCCGCGCCTGCGTTCCTTAACGCGGCAAATGAAAAAACTGGAGCAGCGGGCGGAAGTAGAGGCAAAGCTGCAAGCTTTGCAAAACAATTACTACGCCGGGCAATGGCATAAATTAAACGACGAATTGAAAGCCATCAATAAAAAGCTGGTGGAGCGCGAGCGGCTTAGCCGCGAGGAAGAAAAAGAAATGGCTAAAATCAACCGCGAGCTCGGACAGCGGCAGGAGCGGCAGAGCGGACAGGCCGAACGCGCGCGGCTGGAAGAAGTTAAAAGGAAATTAGAAGCCGAGCGCAATAATTTATTTCAGGCGCTTTCCGAAGTTAAGGCGCGCCTTAGCGTGAGTTACGAACGGGCGGGCAAAACTGACGCGGCTTGGCTCTTAAAGCGCAGTGGACGGCTGGAACAGGAAATAGCCGGCTTAAACAAAGAAATCAAAGAAGCGGAAATAAATTTAGCCGAAGCTGAAGCAGGGGCGCAAGCCGCAAAAACCGAGCAAGAACAAATCAGCCGCGCGCTTAACGAATGGCGCGGCAAGTTAAATAACGGCGCGGGAGAAAAGCAACCCGCGGGCGCTTTACTCAAAAAAACCCGTCAGGAAATAGACGAATTATTGGATATCTACGAGCGGATTTTTATTTGTTTGGAGCAAGCGGGCGACATCGCGGGCGCAACCAAGCATTTGATTTTGTTGCAAGCTAAATTAAAGGGACTCAAAGAGGCGTTGCAAGACAAGCGCAGCGAGGCGGAAGCAGAAACCGAACGGTTTAAAAAAGAAATGATTTCCGGGGAAGAGAAAAAGCAAGCGGCCGTTGAGCGGTATATCGTTTGGCAAGGCAAAAGGCAGGGCGCGCAGGCCAAAATTAAATTTTTGCGAGAAGCGCTGGCCGCCAAGGCGAGAGAGCAAACAGAGCTAACCGCCAAGTTAACCGACGCGGACGGCGAAGGAAGCAACCGAGAATTGAAGCGCGCGGAGCTGGGGTTAGCCGCCAAATGGGAAGCGGTTAATAAGGAAATGGCCAAAGCGGAAAAAAATTTGGCGGAACTGCAGGCGGCCGGCCGGCAGGAACAGGAGGCGTTAATGAAGCTGCAGAAACTGCTGCCGGAACTGCAAGCCAACGCCAACGCGAACGCCGCTCAACTGAACGAAATAAAAATAGCCAAAGCGCGAGTGGAAACGAAGCTGGAGGATTTGGAAAACGAAGTCCGCAACGAAACCGGTAATTTGCGCGCCGTCATTGACGCCAGCGGGTTTGACCATAATTTGGATAAAGACGGCGCGGCGGCTGAAATTCAAAAATTAAAGCGCCAGCGGGAACTTATCGGCGGCATTGACCCGGAAGTAAGAAAAGAATATGAGGAAACGAAAACGCGCTTTGAATTTTTATCCGGCCAGACGGCTGACTTAGAGAGCGCGATTAAGAGCTTAGAAAAAGTCGCGGTTGAATTAGACAAAACCATCGCCGTTAAATTTGACAAAGCGTTTTCCGAAATCGCCAGCCATTTTGAAAAATATTTTAAAGTGCTTTTTAGGGGAGGAAGCGCCAAATTGATTAAAATAATGGAAGACCTAAAAGCGGCTGAATCAAAAGAGCAGACTGGAACTGAAGACGAAGAAGGGGAAGACGAGGAAGGCAGTGATAAACCCGTCGAAAGCCGAAGCGGCATTCAGGCGGGCAGGGAAAAAAATAAAATAGTTTTGCGGCAGGCAAAACAGATAATGACCGGCATTGAAATTGAAGCCACTCCGCCGGGTAAAAAAATCAAAAGCATCTCAATGCTGTCCGGCGGGGAGCGCGCCTTAACGGCGATTGCGCTGATTTGCGCAATTATCTCCGTTAATCCTTCACCTTTTGTTATTTTAGACGAGGTGGATGCGGCTTTGGACGAAGCCAACTCCGGCCGTCTGGGCGATATTTTAGAAGAATTGGTGCATAAAACGCAGTTTATCGTCATTACCCACAACCGCTCCATTATGTACAAAGCCGACATTATTTACGGGGTAACGATGGGCGCAGACGGCGTGTCGCAGCTTTTAAGTCTGAAGGTTGAAGAAGCAAAATCAACTACGAGTTGACATTAAAAATTATGAATTGACTTTTTTAAAATTATTTATTAAGCTATGACGGCTTAATTGAAGATTCGTAATTGATAAATTGTTAATTGATTTGGCCCCATCGTCTATCGGTTACCTGCCCGCATCGCTACACTTCGCTTGCGAAGCGTTGCAGGCGGGGGACATTAGGTTTTATCTTTTTTTATTCCGCGCCAAACATTAATTTTGGCCCCATCGTCTATCGGTTAGGACATCAGGTTTTCATCCTGAAAAGAGGGGTTCGACTCCCCTTGGGGCTACCAAAATAAAAAACTCGGCTAAGCGCGGCCGAGTTTTTGATAAATAAATAAACCCCAGCCAGACTACTTGCTTAGACGGAGGAGTATAAGCAGTTAAATTTTGTCAAGCAATAAGGATGGCTTTGACAGCTTAGCGCGGCAAGACTACAATATAAAAATCAGTCTTAAATTAATGTTTATGAAGATTATTATTACTAATTCTTACCGCGAACTTTCGGAGAAAGCCGCTAATATATTTTTAAACCAGCTGGCGCTCAAGCCGAACAGCGTTTTTGGTTTGGCCACCGGCTCAACGCCGCTTGGAATGTACGCGGAAATTGCCCGGCGCGCGCGGGAATATACTTACGATTTCGCGCGCGTTATCACTTTTAATTTGGACGAGTACATTGGCTTAGACGAGAATCACTCACAAAGCTACCGTTACTTTATGCAGCAAAATTTTTTTACGCAGGTTAACATCAGGCCGAAAAATATTTTTATCCCGGACGGGAAAAACCAAGCGTTAAAAAAATATTGCGCGTGGTACGAGCGGCAAATTAACCAAAATCCGATTGATCTGCAGATTTTAGGCATCGGGCAAAACGGCCATATTGGCTTTAACGAACCCGGCAGCGGGTTTAATTCGCTCACGCGCGCGGTGAATTTAAGCCCAAGCACGATTAAAGCTAACGCGCGCTTTTTTAATAATCAAAGCGAAGCGCCGCGGCAGGCGGTTACGGTTGGCGTCAGCACA
>MFFV01000040.1:18691-26942 GCA_001777995.1 Candidatus Falkowbacteria bacterium RIFCSPLOWO2_02_FULL_45_15
GCGAAAAAAACAGTAATGCTCGCGAGCGGTAAAAACAAAGCGCGCGCCGTTCAGCAGATGATTGAGGGAAAGCCAAACGCTAATTGTCCGGCAAGCTGGTTGCAGCTGCATCCGGACGCGACAGTGATATTGGATAAAGCGGCGGCAAGCTTATTAACCAGCAAAGCAGTCAAGGGCGTAAAAAATGGCGGCAGCGAGATCCAAATTTTAAATGAAAGAGTAACGCCAAGAGGCAAAAGGATTTTAGTCGTCAGTCCGCATCATGACGACTCGGCCGTAAGCGCGGGCGCGACTTTAGCGGCTTTGTCAGCCAATAATAAAATTACCATTGCCGTGATGAGCGCCGGCTTCCACGCGGCTATTGACGCTTTGAGCCGGCAGCAAAAGGTAAAGACGCGCGAGCGCGAGGCATTGGCGGAAAGCCGTATTTTAAATAGCAAAGCTATTTTTAATTACTGCCAGTTTTACGAACACGGCCAGAAATTTTGGCGGCAGGATTTGCGGCAACTTGATAAATTGTGGCGGCGCGTTAAGCCGGAGATTATAATTTTACCGGAGCGGCGCGACGAGCATCCGACGCATACTTTAAGCGCGGCGCTGGTTTTGGATTATTTAAAGCAAGCAAAGATAAAAAATATTGAGCTATGGTTTTACGAAGGGCTGTGGTCCCAGCATTTGCTGGAAAACATCAACTTAATTTTTGGTTTTGATAAAAAGTTATTGGCGGTTAAAACTAAGGCCATTGCCGCGCACCGCTCGCAAACCGCGCGCTTGCCGCTGATCGGCGCTTCCCAAGCGCTGGCGCAATTCCGCGCCCTGACTTTGCCGGAACAGCGCTTCGTAACTTTTGGCGCGAGGCCGCCTAAGCTCGCGGATTTCGTGGAGGCGTATTATCGGGAAAAATTATAATTTGCTTTTTTAAGCGGTTTGTTTTATGTTTAATTTCAGATAAAGCCAGACAGGAGGAGGTTTGTATCCGAGCGTTTGGCTTTAATTTTGTTCTTATCACAATAGAAAGGTTAAAGCGGTGAAAGACGATGGCAGCAAAAGACAGAATTATCGTAGCTTTGGATGTCCCTTCGCTGGAGCAAGCAGGACCGCTCATCACCAGTTTAGCGTCTTATGTTTGGTGTTTCAAAATTGGTCTGGAGTTGATTACAGCCGAAGGCGGACCGCAGGCAGTCCGTTTTGTGCAGGAGCGGGGCGGGCAAGTTTTTTATGACGGGAAATTTTGTGACATTCCCAATACCGTCGGCAATGCCGCCAAGGCCGCGGCTGGTTTAGGCGTACAAATGTTCAATGTTCACGCTTCGGCGGGAGTTGAGGCAATGATGGCCGCTGTTGCCAACAAGTGGAAGGCGCTCGTTCTCGCCGTCACTGTTCTTACCTCGCTTGAGGAGAACAACGCTCATCTGATTTTCGGAGGTTCGAGCAAGGCCAAGGTTCTGCAGTTGGCGCGCGACGCGAAGATCGCCGGGTGTGACGGGATCATCTGCTCACCGCAAGAGCTGGAACTTCTCGGCAAGCAGAAGGAGCTCGTCGGTCTGCTGAAAGTTACGCCGGGCGTTCGTCCCGAATGGGCGGCTACTGGCGACCAAAAGCGGGTCATGACTCCGGCGGAAGCAATCAAAGCCGGCGCAACGGTTCTGGTCATCGGTCGGCCAATTACCAAGCCGCCGGCAGAAATCGGCACGCCCGTTGACGCGGCGAAAAAGATTTTGGAAGAAATCGCGGCGGTTCTGTAAGAAAGGAGAAGATATTATGTGTGAGATTCCTCCGATGGAATGCCAAGAGTGCGGCGCGCCGATGGAATATTCTGGCGGGCCGAGTGACAGCAACATTTTTATTATGCGTTGCGTCAACCCAAAATGTCGGCGGCAAGAGATCTGGTACGCAGAGTCAACGCCGCCAAAGAAAGCGGAGCCGACCGCGGGAGAAAGAAAGTAAGTAAGGGCTGATTTATTAACGACCACTCTTCAAACGAAAGCGAGGGTAGCATTATGAATGAAAATCTAGAAAAACTGTTTTTAGATTTATATAAACATCAATTTATTCAGACGCTTTGGAATGCAGAAAGAGAAAAAGACAAAGAGGGATGGATTCTAAAAAGCGGTCTCCTGGTCCCCTGGTTTTTTAATATGAGGCCAATTGGAGACGCTCCATTGATGTTCAGAGCCATTTGTAAATTAATGGCCGAAATGATTTTGAGTCACGAAATCAACCTTATGGTTGGGGTAGAAATGGCCGGAGTTCCTCTTGTCGGCGGGATCTGTGTAGAAATGCTCTCCTTAGGAGGATTTACCAGCCGCTTTGCCTATACCAGACCTCTGCCTGAAAAGATCCGCCACCCTGGAGATCTTGCAAGATATGTTTCTAATTACGGTCAAAAAAATCTTGTAGAAGGCCGGATTCGTCAAGGCGACCGTTGCGCTGTTGTTGATGATATGGCTACTGATCTTGGGTCTAAAATTATCGCTCGTCGCCTCGTTTTATTTGAAGCTGAAGACAGGGGTGTGGAAGCGGAGTGCGATCATATTTTCTACTTTCTGGATCGGGGCGCCAATAACCGCCAAAGAGGATTGGATTTCGCGAACGAATCAAATCAAGAGTTAAAACCAGCTCCGCTTGATGTGAACTTTGTTGTCAGCTTTAACGAGTATCTGCCTTGCCTTAGAAAAGTAATGACCGAAAACGAATTTCAGGCCATTATGGAACACCAGAAAGACCCAGACCGTTTTAGCCAGGACAAAGAATGGCGGCAAACATTGATTGAGACAGCCCGTATAGAAAGCCGAAATGTCTAACAGCCGATAGCCTCTTTCTAAGAGGCTATAGCCCAAAAAGCATATACAACTCTCAAGACGGGGCAGCTTAAATAGTGTCCCGTTTTTTCTTTTTGACACCACCTAAAATTTAAACTACAATAATAGCGCTATTAGTTGTAGTTGTTTTTATGTTTTAATGTTCTGGTGTTTTAATGTTTTTATGTTCAACCTCTCCACTAAATCCGACTACGGCTTTATCGTAATGCTGGAACTCGCGCAAAAATACCAGCGTGGCTTATTGTCGTTGTCCGACATTGCCCGCCGGCGCAAACTATCGTCCGGATATTTGGTGCAAATTATTCAACCGCTCGTTAAAGCGAAATTAATCGTCAGCAAAGAAGGCAAGGGCGGCGGCTATCAGCTCGCCCGCAACCCGAAACAAATTTCAATTTTGGAAATTATTGAGGCGCTGGAAGGAAAGGCGGCTTTGGTAAAATGTTTAAAGCACGGCGGCAAAGTCTGCCCGGGGTTTGCCGTTTGCGAAGCGAAAAATGTTTGGGCAATAGTGGCAAAAGAAGTGCAGGTGATGCTAAAGAAAAAAACATTAGCGGCCTTAATTAAAGAAGTTGTTTTAAAATATGCATAGTTCAAAATCAATATATCTAGATTACGCCGCCACTACGCCGGTTGACCCGCGGGTCGTAAAAGCAATGTTGCCGTATTTTACGGATAAGTTCGGCAATGCCGCGTCTTTGCACAGCTTTGGTTTGGAAGCAAAAGAGGCGGTAGAAACCAGCCGCAAGATTATCGCGGACGCCATAAAAGCAAGCGTGAAAGAGATATATTTTACTTCGTCAGCGAGCGAAAGCAATAACTTGGCGCTCAAAGGTTTGGCCTGGGCCAATAAGGACAAAAAGCACATTATCGTTTCTGCGATTGAACACGACTGCGTTTTAACGAGCGCCGCCTGGCTGGAGCAGCAGGGCTGGAGTTTAACTTTATTGCCGGTTGATAAATACGGCATGGTTGACCCCAAGGAAGTACAAAAAGCGATTCGGCCGGATACGCTCGTGGTGTCAGTGATGCACGCTAACAACGAAATCGGCACGGTTAATCCGATCGGCGAAATCGGCAAAATTTGCCGGGACAAAGGAGTTTATTTTCATACGGACGCGGCGCAAACTTTTGGAAAAATTCCGATTGACGTCAATCGGCTCAATATTGATTTACTGACCGCGAGCGCGCATAAAATGTACGGGCCTAAAGGCGTTGCTTTGCTTTATGTGCGTTCGGGCGTAAGAATCAGGCCGCTTTTGCACGGCGGCGGGCACGAAGGGGGCTTGCGCTCTTCTACCTTGAATGTGCCCGGCGTTGTTGGCTTTGCCGCCGCGACCAAAATTTGTTTAGCGGAAATGAAAAAAGAAAGCGCGCGGCTGGGAAAACTGCGCGATAAATTAATTAAAGGCGCGCTGACAAAAATTTCTGATTCTTACCTTAACGGCCATCCGAAAAAGCGTTTGCCCAATAACGCGAATTTTCGCTTTAGTTACATTGAAGGCGAGGCCTTAGTTATGATGCTTGATAATTTAGGCATTGCCGCCTCTACCGCTTCGGCTTGCTCTTCGCCGAAACTGCAGCCCTCGCATGTACTCCTTGCCTGCGGTTTGCGGCCGCAGGACGCGCACGGCTCGCTCCGGCTGTCGTTAGGCCGCTGGGCAACGGAGGCAGAAATAGACAAAGTTTTGAAAGTTTTGCCGGAGGTGGTGGAGAAGTTGAGGAAGATATCGCCGTTTAAGTAACCTCACCCCAGCCCTCTCCTTAGTAAGGAGAGGGTGCCCGTAAGGGCGGGAGAGGTAAAATTATGTACACACCAAAAACCATTAAATATTTCAACAGCCCAAAAAATTACGGCAAAATAAAAAATCCGGACGGAGTCGGCAAGGTCGGAAACGTGATTTGCGGCGACGTGATGTGGCTTTACATTAAAATTGGCAAAGATAAAAAGAAACAAGAAGTTATTAAAGACATTAAATACGAAACTTTCGGCTGCGTGGCGGCGATAGCGACCAGCGGGCAGGTAACGGAACTCGCTAAAGGCAAGACGATTGAAGAGGCGCTCGCGATCAGCAAAGACGCTATCGTGGAAGAGTTGGGCGGCTTGCCGCCGGTAAAACTGCACTGCTCGGTGCTCGCGGTGGACGCGCTCGCGGAAGCGATTTACGACTATTTAAGTAAAAACAAACGGCCCGTTTCGGAAGATTTAGCCAAGCGGCACGAGATAATTAAAAAGCATCGCGGCATTATTGAAGAGAGATATCACGACTGGGTGGAGATGGAGGAGAAAGAGTTAAGTAAGAAGTAAGAAGTAAATAAGTGAAAAGAAAAAACAAAAACGCTTAGGTGGCTAAGCGTTTTTTGATTGTAGAAAAAAAGAAACCCTCCATCCGTAGATGAAGGGCTATATCATTAAAAATTATTAATCTCCGAACATTCTGGCCAAGTTAGTATTTTCGTAAAATGGCCAAGGGACGGAGACTTCTTTTGACGAAAGGTCTTCAACAGAGAACTGTCCCCAAAATTCTTTCACCGCATCTTTCAACGCGGTTATGAGTTGGTGGATGTCGTTCTCTTCTGGTTTCTTTCTTCCCAACGCTTGGCAAGCTAAGCGTAGGTGGTTTTTTACTCTGTCCCACTGCTTTTCGGTCGCGAATTGCCTAATTAGTGGCAACGACCTTTCCTCGAATACTCTTATAACCCTCAACATGTTATCGTTGAGGATCCAATCGTTGTGCTTACGGATTTTTTTCCGGCTCTTTTCTTCCTGCTGGCGCCGGAATGTCTCGACTTCATCGTCTGTCGGCAATTGAAGCGCTCCGCGCTTCAAAAAAAGGACGGTTTTATCTTTCCACCCATACGACGGGTGGTTCCAGTGCTCGCGGCCGAGCACCCACTGTAAGCCGGCTGGCAAATTGTTGCCGCCGACGATGGTGGAACCGGCTAATTGAAAATTGCCGGGTTCCGGAAGTGGGTGGGAGGAATCAATGAGTTCCATCCCATACCCTGCATTTATCATGCAGGTTATGGATTCCTCCGGGAACTTATCGACCAAAACGACTTGGTCGATCTTGACTCCCTTTGCCGCCGCGAATATCTCAATCGCGGCATTGAGGCGAGCATTTTCCGCCCACGCGGATTCGTTTTTTTGAAAACGCATCCGCAAAAATTTTGTGGACGGCGGGCATTGGCAGTAAAACATTGGCGGATTTTCGTCCGCATTGCCAGCCCATGAACCAAGAAGAATATTTTTTTGGTTCCAGTTTCGTCCTATCCAAACACGGGTTTTGGGCGGCAGAAGGACGATTGTCCAGTTGGGCCCGCAGATTGCGTTCCCGTCCAGCTCCCGTCCACTCCATGTTTTTTTACCGGCACGGGTGATAATTAACGTCGGCAAGGTTTTATCCTCACCATCGCTCACCCGAGTCAGATTAATCAGATTAATATGTCGGATGCCATGTTCACGACCCGGAATCGGGTCGTATGTGAAAGTAACGTCATAGACGCCGCTGTTCACTTCCTGGCTTTCGGAAGCCTGCTCGCCATTGACGGTAAAATGATTAAAAATCTCATTACCGCCACCATTTGTTGATGAAAACTTCGCGACGTTAATCCTCATTGGATTAACTCCTTTCGTTTGCTTGCCCGGAGGGCGAATTTTTTGGGCTTAGCCCATGTTATGCCTGTGTGTTTATCGCTCAATCAGAGATTCAGTAGAATCTCGCAAGACCAACTTAGGCAGGCGCGAATCTTTTTGATTCCCTAAGCAGCTTCCTGAAAATTATCTCTAACTTCCAAAAAGCTGCTTAGGAATAAATAATTGTAATGATCAAATTTTATAAAATAAGTATAGCATAATTAAATTATTTTGTCAACCATACAATAGCTACGCAATTAGGCGGGCAAGGTAATTTTAGTATAATTTCAGCTAAAATTAGTAATAAAATTAAAAACAGCCCTACCAAAATAAGGCTGTTTTTTAATAATTAGTGGCTATTCGTTATTTTATTCGTGTTTATTTGTGACTGCCCTCGCATCCACCTCATACGCGGTATTCGTCGCTTCAAAAAAATTAACGAGTTGGTGCACGTCGTTCGCGGTCGCCATCCATTTGGCCGGGTTGGTAGCGTTATAATGCGGGGCAAAGCCAAGCTCTTCCAAGCGCCGGTCCGCCATATACTGCACGTACTGGTTAATGTAGTCGGCGTTAAGGCCCAAAATGCCGTTTGGCATTAGCTCTTTATTGTAAGCGGTTTCCAGCTCAACCGCGTCCAAAATCATTTGGTAAATTTCTTTGGTAAAAGCGTCATCGGCAATGTCGGGGCTTTCGTCCAAAATCGTCAAAATTAAATTAATGCCGAATTTCAAATGCAGACTTTCATCGCGCACCACCCAATCTATCATGGAGCCAAAGTTGCGCAAAAGCCCTCGCTGGCGGAAAGACAGCCCAACCATAAAGCCGGAGTAAAACCAGATGCCTTCCATAATAACATTAGTCGCGGCTAAATTGCGCACGAAGTCGCGTTTGCCGGCGATAGTTTCAATGTCCAGCGCGACCTCCGTCATCCGTTTTAAATATTTAATGTTGTAATCTTCTTTTTGGCGCATCGTGGCCGTTTCACGGTGCGCTTTAAACGCTTCATCGCGGTTGATGGGAAAGGTTTGCATCACATATTCAAAGGCGACCGAGTGGTTAGCTTCCTCCCACATTTGTTTGGCTAAATACAAATGCGCTTCGGCGGCGTTGACGTAAGGATAAACGCCGAAAGCGAGGCATTTGTTAACCAAGAGTTCCGCCGGATTAAAATAACTCATAAAAAAAGTAACGGCGTGGCGTTCTTCGTCCGTCATGCGGTTCCAGTCGGCCAGGTCTTCGCCCAGTTGGATTTCGTGCGGGAACCAAGTGTTCGCGACCGCTTGGTCGTAAAGCTCTTTGGCCCACGGGTATTTTAAGGGATACGCCTGCAGACCTTCGTGGATGTTGGTTTTTCCTATTATTCCCTCGCCCCCTACCCCCTCTCCCACGGGGCGAGGGGGACGGTTGTCTGTTTGATAGGTCATAATAATTGTAAGTTAATGAAAGGTTTAAATTTAATTTACATCGCATCGCAATTTTATCTCCCCTTCTGCCTATGGGAGAAGGGGTTGGGGGATGAGGGTTATTGGCAACTGTCGCATTTTAATCTTTCCATCGGGTCAACCGGGCAAGCATCCTCCACCCTCACCCCGCTCGTCTCGCTATATGGCGGGACTCGCTTCCCCTCTCCCTCGGAGAGAGGGGACATGGGGGCGAGGGCGTTCATAATCTCTGCCATTTTTTGAGCGACGGAAATGGGGGTAGCTGTTTGCGGCCTGGGCTCGGGCAGGGGGATTTCAATCGCGGGCGGCTGCGGCGCTGCAGCGGAGATTGGTTTAAATTTGCCAAAGCCAAA
>MFFV01000041.1:0-730 GCA_001777995.1 Candidatus Falkowbacteria bacterium RIFCSPLOWO2_02_FULL_45_15
GCAAGACTACAACGGCGGCGGGCCGGTTGCTTACTGGAGTTTTGAAGAAGGGTATGCTTCTACGACTTATGACGGGAGTGGCAATAACAATACTTTAACTTTGCAAGATAATACTTTGTGGACGTTAAGCGGTAAAGTCGGCAAGGCGTTAACTTTTGACGGCACTAACGATCAATTAAGCGGCGCTACTAACGGCGCTACCAGCTTTGGCAGTACTGAAAGCCATACTTATGAAGCTTGGGTTAAGTGGAACGGCGGGACGGGAAACCGCTGGATTATTCACGGCTACAATAGCACGAACGGAACGGCTTTAGCCCTTAGCACCGGTAATCCTGCTTTTTGGTATCAGGGCGGTTCAACCAACTATAGCCCATCTCCAGCTATTTCCAGCGGCGCATGGCACCATATTGCCGCCAGTTATGACGGGGTAGCAAACAAAGTAAAAATATATGTTGATAGCAAGTTGCACGGCACTTCCGGGACATTGGGCTCTTGGAGCAGTACGGCCTTTACTCGCTCTATCGGCGGGGTAGGCGCATTTTATTTTGACGGCTCTATAGACGACGTTAAAATTTATAACTACGCCCGCACGCCGGAAGAAGTTTTGCAGGATTATAATTCGGGCGGCGGCGCGAGCGGCAAAAGCTCCAACATTGTCTTAGGCGCGGTGCGCAACAGCGCGAGCACTTGGGACGACGGCGGCTTTGGCGGGGACGCGCCGGTAGCTTAT
>MFFV01000041.1:786-1339 GCA_001777995.1 Candidatus Falkowbacteria bacterium RIFCSPLOWO2_02_FULL_45_15
TGGGCGCATAGCGACCAACACAACCGCCTTAATGCCGACCTGGACCGTAGTCGGCAAAGCCGGCGGAGCGTTAAGTTTTAACGGCACTACGAACGGAATTTATACTATGCCCAATAGCGCTTTTACTCCATCTAACATTACCATTTCTCTTTGGGTAAGTCCCAAGTCTTTACCGACGAGTGGCAATATCGTTGGATTGGTTGATAAAAGAGACCCGGTATTAGGCAATTCCGGATATGTGTTGGAACTGTACAATAACAGCGGCACGCAGACCGTTTATTGGTTAGTGGCGCAAAGCGCTTTTGTAACTAATTACACCTTGCCTCTTAACGCCTGGACTCATTTAGCTTTAACCCAATCCGGCACTGCCGGCACATTATATATAAACGGAGCTTTGAATAATACCGGTAGCGCCGCGGCGTTAGTGGATTATGTTAAATCGCTTTTTATTGGCCAGCGAAGCGACGGGTATTATTTTGACGGCAAAATTGACGAAGTGAGAATTTACAACTATGTCCGCACAGCCGCGCAGCTGAACTGGGAATATAAGCAG
>MFFV01000041.1:1379-4611 GCA_001777995.1 Candidatus Falkowbacteria bacterium RIFCSPLOWO2_02_FULL_45_15
CCGCCTGTACTCCCAGCGCCACCGGCGGAACGGAAGGAACCAGCGGAGGTTATACTATCCACACATTTACGAGTAGCGACACATTCAGCGTGTCATGCTCCCCCGGTTCTGTTGAAGTGCTTGTCATCGGCGGCGGAGGAGGCGGTGGATATGATATAGGCGGCGGCGGAGGAGGCGGAGGGTATCAGTACGACGCTGCGTATGCAGTTACAGCCGGAGATTATACTGTAACTGTTGGGGCAGGCGGCGCTGCTGGTGTCTCAGGATCTCAAGTAGGTTACAGCGGATATAACTCTGTCTTTGGTACCATTTCAGCAACGGGCGGCGGAGGCGGAGGCGGTGGTAATAGTGAAAATGGCGCAAATGGTGGTTCGGGAGGTGGTGGATCAGGAAATGGAACACAAGGATTAGGTGGAACAGGTAGTCAGGGAAACGATGGAGGAGATGCGGAAGCAGACGGGCACAGTGGCGGAGGTGGCGGAGGTGGCGCAACTGCTGTAGGAGCAAATGCAAGTGGAGACAACGGCGGGAATGGAGGAGCTGGCACGTCTAATTCTATATCAGGCAGTGCAGTAACTTATAGCGGCGGCGGAGGCGGCGGAGCATATTTTTCTACAAATACCGGCGGTGCCGGAGGAAGCGGCGGAGGCGGAAGAGGCGCCGGATCGGCTGGGGCATCTGCCGCGGGCGGGGCAAACACCGGAGGAGGAGGCGGCGGGGCGCATGGGACTATTCCTGGTGGGTCTGCCGCCGGCGGCTCGGGGATTGTAATAATAAGATATCCCACTCCCTAACCATACCTCACCCCTAACCCCTCTCCTTAATTAAGGAGAGGGGAACCATCTCTAATATGAATGTCCTCTCCTTTTATAAGGAGAGGATACCCGAAGGGAGGTGAGGTTAATTCCTTCTCCTTTACAAGGAGAAGGTGGCGAAGCCGGATGAGGTAATAAAAAATATGACCAAAATATACAATATTCAAAAAATGCGGGAACGGAGAAAGCAGTTAAGAAAAGAAAGCACTGTCGCCGAACAAGTAATGTGGCAGGCGATTCGCAATAGTAAGTTAAGCTATAAATTCCGCCGCCAGTACAGTATCGGCCCTTATGTTACAGATTTTTGTTGCCCAGAGTTGAAATTAATAGTTGAATTAGACGGGGCGTATCATGACTATGATGAACAAGTTATTTATGATAAAGAAAGAGAATATTATTTAAGAGAATTTGGTTTTGATATTTTACATATTAAAAATGAAGAAGTAAGGTATAATTATATAGAAGTGGCAGAGAAAATTAAGGAGGCATGCCTACGCAAAGAATTACAAAACTAAAAATTTAAACATACTAATATGAAACTACCCGAAACCGAAGAAAATATATGAAAAAAGGGCAAAACAGCAATGTTTATATTGATGGAGCCAATTTGTATAAAGGCATTAACCAATTAGGTTGGCAGCTTGATTATACTCGCTTCCGCGTATGGCTTAATGACAAATATCGCATTAACAGAGCGTACTTATTTATCGGTTTAATCCCCAAGTACAAGGCACTCTACACTTTTTTACAAGAAGCGGGGTACACTCTCATTTTTAAAGAAACGACTTACGACCACGATGGTGCCCCCATCACTTATTTAAAGGAATTACGGTCAATATTAGCTTTAAATGAAAAAGCCCCCGGTAAGGACGAAACCTTACCAGGGTCTTTTTCGTAGTGATTGATTATAGTATAGCAGGATAAAAAATTATGTCAAGCAGGTTCAAGAATTAAAAATTACCCGCCTGCCAAAGCTACCCGCCAGCAACTGGGTAGCTGTGGGCGGGTTGCGGGCAGGCAAAATTAAAAATTTAAACATACTAATATGAAACTACCCGAAACCGACGACTTCGTCGTTGACTTAAGAAAAATTAAATCAAGGGGGGCGGAAAAATTTGACACAATATCTTTAAAGATATAAAATGAATATGCTCAATGTCGTTTATTACGTCCGAAGCGCGGACGGCATCTCGCCTATTAAGGAAGATCTGGAAAAAATAAAAAAAGATTCAATTAAAGCTAAAATAAAAGCCGCGATTGCGCACGTGGCGGAAAGAAATGGCCGAGCGTCGTATGTTATATCCAAAAATATCCGCGGGTTTCATTTCTCGGAAATACGAATAAAGTTTCCCCGGAATTTATACCGAGTTTTATATTTTATCTGGCGCGATCGCAAACTAATTTTGCTTCACATGTTTGTCAAGCAAGAGGGCGAGGAAACGCCGGTAAAGGAGTTGTCAGCGGCAGAAAAAAGATACGCTGATTTTATCAGCCACGCTAATTCATATTAATCATTATGAACAAAAAAAATATAAAAAAAATCGCCAATTCTTTTAAGAGCGATTTACAGAAAGATTTACGGCGACCCCAGTTTAAAAAATTTTTTTATGGGGAGTTGTTAAAATTGCAGATAGCCGAAGAGATAGTTAAATTGCGCCAAAAAAGAGGGTTGACTCAAGCCGGCTTAGCCAAAAGAATAAAAACCACGCAGGCGGTAGTGTCGCGCATTGAAACCGCGCAGGTGTACCCCAGCACCGATATCTTGCAGCGGATCTGCGATAAATTGGAAGTAGGAGCGAAGTTTGAATTTTGCAACGTTAAATAACAAATTTAATTTTTGCTATTTGTTGTTTGATATTTATAACTAGAAATATATGCCTAAACTACCCGAAACCGACGACTTCGTCGTTGACTTAAGAAAAATTAAAGAGCAAGCGCAGCAACGCGCGATTCCCACCGCAGTTTACCCCGTGCCAAAACACGGGGCGGGAATGACAGAAAATGATGAGCGGCAGGAGGAAAGCGAGCCGCGCCATTTTTTTAAATCTAAAGACGCGCCCAAGATGAAATCATGGTTTGACTTTATCCAGTACAACAACGCGTTTTTAGTGCTGCTGGTAATTGGAATTATTGCTTTTGGCGGGCTGACTTTCGCGAGCGAAGAAGTGCGGGACGCGACCATCGGCGGGCAAAAAGTTTACGCCGAAGGCGTGGATAATACGATACTCTTGCGGCAGGATTTTAGCCGGTTCAACATGGATTTTAAAATCACGGGCATCGTTGAGGACGAAGAGCAATATGTTGTCGCTTACTCTTACATAGATTTTGATTTAGTTTCAAGCACGAACGCTGATAATGGCGCCGTCACTAATTCTCGCGAATCAAATGCGACGAATAATCACGAATTTGCTAATGTA
>MFFV01000041.1:4653-5087 GCA_001777995.1 Candidatus Falkowbacteria bacterium RIFCSPLOWO2_02_FULL_45_15
CCGTTCCGGCAGGACTTGGGGTTATATTTAGCCGAGCAGCTGCGCCAGGAGGCAACGGCGCGCCTTAAAGAGTTGAAAAATTTGCAGGCAGAGGAACGGGCTAAAGGCGAAACAAAAATCGTGCGGGTTACCGAATATTCCGGGCTAATCGGTAAAGTGCTGGATTTGTCGGCGGCGGTATTTCCCGGGTACGAGCCGGTAAAAAAAGTTGAACTGCCCACGCCGGCGGCAGACGAGCAGATTGCCCTGCGGGCGCAGAGCGGCAGTAGCGACAACTTGACTAATGTTTATAATAATTGGGTGGCGGAGAATTCGGCGGCGGTGGCGGAGTTGAATGCGGGCGAAATAACGCCGGCAACTACAACAGCAGAAACGGCAGGAACGAGTGAGGAGTGACGAGGGACGGAAGGCGAGCAGCCGGCGGCGAACGCGCC
>MFFV01000041.1:5110-19261 GCA_001777995.1 Candidatus Falkowbacteria bacterium RIFCSPLOWO2_02_FULL_45_15
TAGCGGAACCGGCGCCGGCTGAAAATTCACCGACAATCGCGCCGACGACAATAGAGCCGGAAGCGCTGTCGGATAGCGGGAACGCGACGACGACGGGACAGTAGGAAATGTCAAATTACAAATGTCAAATATCAAATCAATGTCCAATGACAAAACTCAAAAATTTGATTTAGCAGAACGTACGGCAAGATTCAGTGAAAATATTATCGAATTTATTAAAGAGGTATTAAATAATTCCGTTAACCAACCGCTCCTCAATCAACTGATACGTTCCGCAACCAGTATCGGCGCAAACTATATGGAAGCTGATGGCGCAGAATCCAAAAAAGATTTTAATCATAAAATAGGGATTTGCAAGAAGGAAGCGAAAGAAACAATGTATTGGCTAAGAATATTGGCAAAAGCTAACCCAAGCAAAGTTGATGCAAGCCGTAAGTTATGGCAAGAAGCGCACGAATTAACTTTGATATTTTCCGCCATTATTAACTCAAGCAAGAATTGATATTATTTGGCATTAAAGCATTTGATATTGATTTGACATTTGAAATTTGACATTAGTAATGAAAAATAGTTGCATAAAAAAACATCCCCCAGGTAAAGGGATGTTTTTTACATAAGCAAATCATTTTAGCGTCTTATATTACTATCCACATTCCCGCTAAAAATATTATTTGCAAGATTAGGCCGAGTGAAAAGGGAATTTCGTAGGGCAAAAGATTGACGTGCAGGTAATAGTGGAAATTTTGCAGGGGGTCAATCAGCCGGTGCAAAGCGCGGGCAAAACGATTATCCCATTCTTCGCTCAAACGATGGATGGCCATCAGCCAGTCCGGCAAAATAGCGCCAATAACTGCGGCGATAACAATGGGCGTAAAGACATCGGCAGTTTTAAAATAAGCTAACAGCATAAAGTTCAAGAGCAGAATCGCCTGGTCAATGATTGCCGCCCAAGCCATGCCGGCTAAGGATAATTTCCCTAATTTTACTTCATCGCCGTGCGGAATGATGTCAAAAACATAATGCGAAATCAGCCCAACTAAAAAAGCGGTAAAGGGATTGGGTAAGTATCCGCCGATGACGACGCCGAGAGTGGAATGGACGGTGAGGAACATACGATAAAATTTTAATTTTTAAAAATTAAAAAGTTGGTGCCGATGGTGGGGGTCGAACCCACACGATGTTGCCATCACTGGATTTTGAGTCCAGCGCGTCTGCCAATTCCGCCACATCGGCTTATGCTAAAACTTGTTTCATTTTATCGCAGAAAGGGGAGGTTGTCAAAAGACCGCAATCATTATATAATAATAATATAAAATTTTTACTTTTATAATTTTTACTTAAAAATTAAAAATTTAGATTTAAAAATTATCAAGATGTCTAAAATAATTTCCATCATCAACCAAAAAGGCGGAGTCGGAAAAACGACCACGGCGGTAAATTTAGGGGCGTATTTGGCGCAGTTAGGCAAGCGCGTGCTGCTCGTGGACATTGACCCGCAGGCGAACGCCACTTCGGGTTTAGGCATCAACCACCAAGAACTGCCGCACGGCGTTTATGAAGCAATCATCGGCGCCGTGCCGCTGCAGCAAACCATCCAGCATACGGTGCAGGAAAATTATAAAGTGGCGCCGGCAACCATTGCTTTAGCCGGCGCGGGCGTAGAGCTCGTTAATTTACCGGCGCGCGAGTTTCGGCTGGAGCAAATTTTGCAGTCTATCCGCAGCGAATACGATTACGTCATCGTTGATTCGCCGCCGTCTTTGGGGCTATTGACCGTCAACGGGCTGGTGGCGGCGGACGAAATTTTAATTCCCATTCAATCCGAATATTTCGCGCTGGAAGGTTTAAGCCACCTGCTGCACACGATTAGTTTGGTACAAAATGGTCTAAAGCCATCGTTAGGCATTTTGGGGGCGGTGATTACGATGTACGACGCGCGCAACCGGCTGTCGCGCGAAGTGATGAACGAGCTTTACCAATATTTTCCCAACAAGGTTTTCCGCACCGTTATTCCGCGTTCGGTGAAACTCGCCGAAGCGCCCTCTTTCGGCCGCTCCATTCTGCACTACGACCCGCATTCGCGCGGCGCGCGGGCGTATGAGAAATTAGCGAGAGAAGTCATTGACCTTGAGAAGAATTTTTAATTTTTAAAAATTAGATATTAAGTATTCTTTAAAAATTATAGAATTATAAAATTAAAAATTTAATAATATTGTATGCCAAATCTTAAAACATCTTCCCTCGGCCGCGGCTTAAGCTCCCTCATTCCTTCCAAAGGCGCGCCGCAAAACGACAATGTCGTGAGTAATGAACGGCCTTTAGAGGAGGGCGTGCTGGTGCCGGTAAGCCCGGCTCCCCCCGAACGGCAAAATGTCGGCGGCGAGTTAAAATACGTCCCTATTCATTTAGTTTCCGCTAATCCGCACCAGCCGCGGTCGTCTTTTGCCGAAGAAAGCTTGGAGGAGATGACTCGCTCCGTCAAAGAGCAGGGAATCCTGCAGCCGTTAGTCGTAACCGCTCAAGACGGCGGGCGGTATGAATTGGTGGTGGGCGAACGCAGACTGCGGGCGGCGAAGCGCGCCGGTCTTAACGCGGTGCCGGTGATTGTCAGGGAAGCAAGCGAACAGCAGAAGCTGGAATTGGCGCTGATTGAAAATATCATGCGCGAGGATTTAAACCCGATAGAGCTCGCGCTCGCGTACCAGAAGTATTTGGACGAATTTGAGTTAACGCATGAAGACGCTTCGCACCGGCTGGGCAAATCGCGTTCGGGCATTTCCAACACGATGCGCTTGCTGCAGTTGCCGGAAGAGATCAAGCAGGCGGTGCGCGAGGGGCGCTTGTCAGACGCGCACGCTAAAATTATCGTCGGTTTGCCGACGGTTGAGCAGCAGCTTGACATGTACAGGCGGGTGGTGGAGCGCGGGCTTTCCATCAACCGGATGCGGGTGGAAATCCAAAAAATGGGCGGCACCAAAGAGGCGCGGCTGAAAATTTATCCCCAAGACGAGGAACTGCAAAAAAAGTTGCGCCAATACTTAGGCACTCGCGTTTCCATCCAACGGTCGGGGTATAAAGGTAAAATTATAATAGACTTTTTTAACTATGACGAGATGGTGGAAATCGCCAATAAAGTATTAGGAGAGAGTAAATAGGTGGTAAGAAAAATTTTTTTACTTCCACTTAATAAACTTCATGAAACCGCCGCCTTCTTTCAGGGCTTGTTTTATTTTTTCGCGGGCGCGGCTCGTTTTCGCGATTTTCATCCAGTCGCGGCTGGGTTTTTTATTTTTATCCGTGATGATTTCTACCGTATCGCCGCTTTTGAGGGCGGTATCCAGTTTATTGATTCTGTCGTTAATCATCACGCCGACGCAGTGATGGCCGATGTCGGTATGGACGGCGTAGGCAAAATCAATCGGAGTGGAGCCCTCCGGCAAGTCAATTACGTCGCCTTTGGGGGTAAAAACGAAAATGCGGTTGCGAAAGACGTCAATTTTCGCGACCGACATAAACTCTTCGCTGTCTTTAGCTTGGCGCATCAATTCCAAAATATCGCGCACCCATTTCGGCTGTTTGCCAATCCCGAGCTCTCGGGATTTTTTATTTTTATAGTACCAGTGGGCGGCGATGCCGTAGAGAGATTCTTCGTACATTTTGCGGGTCGCCACCTGAAATTCGGTTACTTTGCCGTGCGGCCCGAAGACGGTCGTATGCAGAGCTTGGTAGCCGTTGGGTTTGGGCACGGCGACGTAATCTTTAAAGCGGTTGGGCTTCGGCTTCCAAAGGGCGTGGATGACGCCGATGGTTTTATAGCAGTCGGCGATGCTCTCCACGATGATGCGCAAGGCAAAAACGTCGTAAATTTCCGAAAATTTCCGCTCCTTATTTTGCATTTTTTGAAAGACGCTGTACAGGCTTTTAAAACGCCCTTGAATTTCAAATTTTATTCCCGCCTCTTTTAATTCGGGGATTAAAATGCCTTCCGTTTCCTGAATAAACTGTTTGTTGCCTACCTTTTGTTCAATTTCATATTTAAACTCCAACTTTTTGTATTCCTCCGGATAAAGATGCTTAAAGCAAAGGTCTTCCATTTGGTTTTTGAAATACCAGATGCCCAGGAGACTGGCGATAGGCACGTATATTTCTAAAGTTTCCCGAGCGATGCGCAGCCGCTTGTCTTCCGGCAGGGCGTCAAGCGTTTCCAAATTATGCAGACGGTCGGCAAAACGGATTAAAATCACGCGGATGTCGGCGGCCATGGCGATAAACATTTTTTTCAGGCTTTCCGTGTGGCGCTCAATGCCGCGGTATTTTACTTTGCTTAATTTGGTAACTCCCTCAACGAGCGTGGCGATTTTTTTACCGAATTGTTTTTCTAAATCTTCCAGCGAGCGGCTGGTATCTTCAGGCACGTCGTGCAAGAGCCCGGCGATTACCACATCCGTCTCCGCTCTGATGGCGGCTAAAGTCAAAGCGGTACGCAGCGAATGTTGCAGGTAAGGTTCGCCGGAGCGTCTGGTTTGCCCTTGATGCGCCTCGGCCGCGTACTCATAAGCCAATTCCACCAAAGTAGTGTCGGCTTTGGGGTCGTTTTGCCTGATTTGGGCGAGAAGTTGGGAGAGAGTAAGAGGCATAGAAAAAATTTTTAATTTTATATTTTTTAATTTTTAAAAAATATCTAATATCTAATTTTTAAACATCTAATAAACTGGAGTGGCTTAAGGCATTAGAAGTTTAGAACCTGCCTGCCGGTAAGTAAGTTTAAAAATTAAGATTTATTTAAAAATTTTATTTGCATTCTTTATTTGAGCATTTCTCTCCGTCTTTACTCTCAACCATTAAAGAGCCGCACTTAGAACACTTTTGCCCGGTTGGCTTTCCCCAAAGCGTGAATTTGCATTTAGGGTAGCCGGAACAGCCGTAGAAAAATCCCCGGCGGCTGCGTTTGCGGGTAATTTCGCCCGAGCCGCATTGGGGGCAAGGAATGCCGGTGCCGTTGGTATTTAAGATGAATTTGCATTGGGGGTAATTTGAACAAGCCATAAACGGGCCGTATTTGCTTATTTTGGCAACGAGCGGCGAACCGCACTCGGGACATTTTTGCCCTTCATATTTAACCGCAAATTTTTTTAATTCTTCGCTGTCCTTAGTTCCATCGCGGTCTTTGTCGCCGCTATTCAAGTTTTTAGTGTTTTTACATTCCGGATAATTGGTGCAGGCCAAAAATTTTCCGTAACGGCCCATTTTTATCACCATAGGCGAACCGCATTTCTCGCAGGTTTCGTCAGTTTTTTCCTCGGTCAGCTCTTTTTTAGAGAGTTCTTTGCGCTTTTGTTCCAAATTTTTGGCGAAAGGCTCGTAGAAGTTGTCAATAATTTTTTGCCATTCCTTGCCGCCGCGCGCGATATCGTCTAAATTTTCTTCCATCTCGGCGGTAAATTGGTAGTCAACGATTTCCGGGAAATGTTTAACCAGCACGTCATTGACGACCAAGGCGATTTCAGTGGGCGCCAGCTTTTTATTTTGGTCGCGTTCCACGTAATTGCGCTCAATAACGGTAGAAATGGTCGGCGCGTAAGTTGACGGCCGGCCAATGCCGTATTTTTCCATCGCTTTCACGAGCGTTGCGTCCGAGTAGCGCGCGGGCGGTTCGGTAAAATGCTGGGCGGCGATGATTTTTTCTAAATTTAATTTTTCTTTGGCCGTTACGGCGGGCAAGATATTTTCTTTGGCGCTTTGCGGGTAAATTTTCAAGTAGCCGTCAAAGACGATAGTCTGGCCGTTAGCGCGCAGTTGATATTGCCGGTTGCTTTTGGCGTCAACCGTAATAGTAGTGTTGTCCATAACCGCCGCCGCCGCCTGCGCCGCTAGCGCGCGTTGCCAGATCAGCTGGTATAATTTTTTTTGCCGCGCGTCAAATTCTGCCGGCAAATCTTCCGCGCGCGTTGCCGCGTCAGTGGGGCGAATAGCTTCGTGCGCTTCCTGCGCGTTTTTGGTTTTTGATTTGTAGGCCGGCGGGTTGGCCGGCAAGTACTGACGGCCAAAATTATCTTTGATGTAGCCGCGCGCGGCGGAGACGAACTGCGCCGCTAAATTAACCGAATCGGTGCGCATGTAGGTGATAAAGCCATGCTCGTATAACGTTTGTGCGAGCATCATCGTTTGTTTGGCGCTGTAGCCAAAGCGCGCGTTGGCGGTTTGCTGCAGCGTCGCGGTCGTGAACGGAGGCAGGGGCTTTTTGGCGGTTTGTTTTTTAATGACGTCAGCCACGCTGAAAGCCGCCCGGGCTAAATCCGCCTTGATGTTTTCCGCCTGCTCTTTATTTCTTATCGCTAATTTATCTAAAGTTTTGCCGCCAATCGCGATTAAAGCGGCGCTCAATTTTTCCGCCGCCGCGGTCGTTAACAGCGCTTCTATGCTCCAATACTCTTCTATGGCAAAGGCTTTGATTTCCCGTTCGCGCTCCACAATCAGGCGCACGGCTACCGACTGTACGCGGCCGGCGGACAGCCCTTTGGCTATTTTAACCCAAAGCAACGGCGAAAGTTTGTAGCCGACCAGCCGGTCTAAAACGCGGCGCGCTTGCTGGGCGTTCACCAAATTCATATCCAGCCCGCGCGGGTTTTTTAGCGCTTCGGCAATCGCGTTTTTAGTAATTTCATGAAAAGCAATCCGTTTGATTTTATCAGGCTTTAATTTTAGGGCGCGCGACAGATGCCAGGAGATGGCTTCTCCTTCGCGGTCCTCGTCGGTCGCGAGCACGACGCCGTCCGCTTTATTCGCCAGCTCCTTTAAACGCGCGACGGTCGCTTTCGCTTTCGGGGGAATAACATAAGTCGGTTCATAGTTGTCGTTAAGGTCAACGCCCAATTCTTTTTGCGGCAAATCCATAATATGGCCAAAAGAAGATTCCACGCGGAAATCTTTCCCTAAAAATTTTTGAATAGTTTTGGCTTTGGTGGGAGATTCCACTATTACTAGATTCATAAAATCAATTATCAATTAAAAATTACAAATTACGAATTAATAATTTTTACTCAATTCGTAATTGATAATTCGTAATTGATAATTACGCCAGCACATAATTTCCTCCTCCCAAACTGCGAACGTATCCTTTCAGTTCCATAGTTAATAAGGTAGCATTTACGGTCGCGGTGTCAAGTTTGGCGAGGCGGGCAAGCTGATTAATATGCGCTGACTCGTGGCTTAAAACAGAAATCATTTTTTGTTCGGCAGCCGTGGCCGGCATTATTTTTTGGTTTTGGGTGAGGCTGGCGATATTTTCCAACTCAAACGTTTCCATAATTTCTTCCGCGCAGCTAACCGCCCGCGCGCCCGTTTTAATTAAGTTATTAGTGCCGACGGAATTAGGGTTAAAAATAGATCCGGGGACGGCAAAAACTTCGCGATTTTGCTCCAAAGCGCATTGCGCGGTGATGAGCGCGCCTGATTCCGCCGAAGCCTCGATGATTAAAGTGCCGAGCGAGAGGCCGGAAATAAGGCGGTTGCGCTGGGGGAAGTGATGTTTGAGCGCGGGGGTGCCGTAAGGGTATTCGGACATCAGCAGCCCGCCGCGCGCTAAAATTTTTTCCGCCAGCTGGCGATTGGTGGCGGGGTAAATGTTTTGCCGGTCCAGCCCCGAGCCCAGAACGGCGATAGTTTTGCCTTTACTGTCTAAGCAGGACAAGTGCGCCAAAGCGTCAATGCCGAGCGCGAGGCCGCTCACGATAACTAAGCCGGCGGCGGCGAGCCGGCTGACCAAACTTTGGACCGCTTGCCGGCCGTAAGAAGTATATTTGCGCGAGCCGACGACAGCCAGGCAAAAGTTAATGCTGTCCGGCAACTCGCCCCGACAGTACAGTACCGGCGGAGCGTCATAAATTTCTTTCAGGAGCCGGGGGTAACTGTCGTCAGGCAGGGCAATGGCTTTTATTTTTTCGTTCGCAAGTTTCGCCATTTCGGTTTCCGGCTCTATCGTTTGGCGGTGGCTGATAAATTCCGCGGCCACTCCTGCGTCAATGCCGGCGGCGCGCAATTCAGCGGCTCCCGCTCGCCAGGCGGTTCGCATATCGGGAAAATATTTGCGCAAGTAGAAGAATCGCTTGGGGCCGAACTTGGCAAAAGTGGATAGCGCTACCCAATAAGGCAAATCAGCGGTAATATTAGACGGATTTGGCGAGGTTGACATAGAAAAATTATTTTGGTAAGATGAAATATCACGGAAATTACTAATTTCTAATATTTAGTTGCGATGCGTTGGAATTTAGTTAGGCATTAGTAATTAAAAGTTAGGAATTATTTTTACCGTCCATCTTCCTACTTGCCAAAGGGCTTAGGGGCGATAAGTGGTTCTCCTCCTTGACCATTTACGTTTCTATAGTTCCTTGCCGGTAAGTAGGAAAATGGATAGTAAGTTTGTTCTTTATTAATTTTGCGGAGCGTGTTAGGGTTACAGCTACCATAAGCTATCTCGAGGAGAGACGAGACCCCATACACGCTCCCAAATTCTTAGGAGCGAACAATTGATGTGCTGGGGAATGCTCTTGCATGTCCATTCTTCACACTCAATTGTTTCGCTCCTTTTTATTATTCAAGTAGCTGTTACGGACTAAAGTCGTTTGCGAACTTTTAATACGAATTTTCTCCGCATATTTAGATGTTCCTGCAACTATGCGAATGCCGCGAATAAGGAAATCGTTTATCTTAATATCTTATTATTTTAATCATACTTTCAACTAATTCGGGGATAATTTTTTCTAACCTTTCTTTTTCTGCTCGTGAAAATTTTTCCAGCACGAATTTATCCGGCGGAACTTTGGCGCGCAGCAGTTCGTTAGCGATGCCGACGCGCAGGCGAATGAAATTTTGCGTTTTGAGCGCGTCGATGATTGATTGCACGCCGCGGTGGCCGGCGGCAGAGCGTCCGGTTTGAATTTTGAATTTTTCTAAAGGCAAATCAATGTCGTCGTGGATGACGATAAGTTTATTTGACAGGTCAGAATGGCGCGCCGTCAAAATGCCTAAAGTTTTGGGCAAAATTTTATAATAATCTAAAAGCGCGCGCGCCGCTTGCCCGGAATTGTTCATAAAAGTTTGCGGCTTTACCAACATAATACTCTCCCTTTCCGCTAGCTTTGCGTTAAATTTTTTATTTTGCCGCCAGGTTAAACCAAGCCGTTCGGCTAAAGCGTCAACGACCATGAAACCGACATTATGGCGGCTGTGGCGGTATTTTGCGCCCGGGTTGCCCAGACCGAAGATAAATAGCATAAAGTTGAAATTAGTTGTTTGGAAAATAGAAATTAGTAACGGAAATCAGATTGCTTAACAACTGCTTTCTAATGGGTCTTGACGTATATTTTCACCGGCGTCCCGATGAGTTTGAATTCCTGCCGCAGCCTATTTTCCAAATAAGTTACGTAAGTGTCTTTCAGCCCGCTTTTAGATTTGACGCGCAGGTCAAACCCCGGCGGGTTAGTGGTCGTTTGGGTCAAGGCGATGAGTTTCGGCCGGGGCAGGCGCCGCTTAAAAATGCCGCGCGCTTTTTGGTTAGACAGCGGCGGCGCGTGCCGGGCGGCGCCGGGCAGGAACAGTTTTAATTCCGCCGCGGCGATTTGCGCGCGCCGCGCGCGCGCCGACTCTAAAATCAAGTCCAGCAGCTGATTGATTTTTGTTTTGTTTTGGGCGGACAGAAAAATTACCGGCGCCAAAGCCACAAACGGCAGTTTAGCGCGCAACCACGCCGCGTATTTTTTACTGTCGCGCTCCGGCACTTTGTCCCATTTATTGGCGACGATGATTAAGTTTGTTTTATTGCTTAAAATTTCTTCCACTAATTTCGTTTCCTGATGGCTCGTGGCATCGGCGATATCAATCACTAACAGGGCAATGTCGGCGTATTTAATGACCGCCTTGCTTTTAGCCACGCCCTTAGCGATGAACTCTTCTTTTGTTTTTTTCGATTTAGCTTTAATAATGCCCGCCGTGTCCATCAGAGTAATTCTTTGGCCTTGATACTCAACCGTAATGTCATTGGGCTCGCGCGTGGTATGCGGCTCCGAACTGACGATGAATTTATTGGCGCCGATGACGGCGTTAAGCAGGGTGGATTTGCCGACATTGGGGCGGCCGACGATTGCCACCTTAATTTCAGGAGTTATGTCATCCCCGTCCCGCAGTACTGCGGGACGGGGGTCTCGTGTCTCTAGTGCCAATGTCGGGATTCCCGCCTGCGCGGGAATGACAGCTGATATTTTTTTGCAAATTTCATCCAGCAAATCTCCCGTGCCCGAGCCGTTGGTCGCGGAAATCGGCAGCGGCTCGCCTAAAGACAGGCGATAAAATGAAGCAATTTCGCCTCGTAATTTCGGGGTGTCGGCTTTGTTAGCGACTAATAACACCGGCTGACGGCTGATCAGGCGCTTAAGCAAAAGCGCCATCACCTTATCCTGCTCCATTATCCCCGTCCGGCTGTCAACTAAAAATAAAATCAAATCAGCGGCGGTTAAATATTCTTTAACCTTAAGCTGAACTAAATTATTAATGTCAGTCGCGTCGATGTTTAACCGCTTCAGCTTATTTTTACCGCTTAAAAATTTTGTGTGCAAAATTCCGCCCGTGTCGATTAATTGGAAAGACGCCCCCTGCCAGTGGACGGTGCCGACATTGCTATCGCGCGTGGTGCCGGCGCGCGCTGAAACTAAAGCGTGTTGAGTGTCGGTGAGTTTATTGAACAGAGTGGATTTGCCGACGTTCGTCCGGCCGAAGAGGACGACGGTAGGTAGGGGAGAGGAAACTATTTTAATGCTGGAATTTTGCATAATTATATTGCTAAATTGTTACATTGTTAAATTATTCACCCCTCTGGCGCAGGGTGCCGCCTCCCCTTATAAAGGGGAGGAATAATGCGGAATAATAATGTTAAATCGGTATTTATTCCCTTCCTTTAATAAGGAGGGGACAGGGGGAGGCAAATAATTTAACAATTTATTCTTCCTTATTTTCCACTCCGCTTTGCGTTTTATCGGCGTCGCGGCCGATTATCAGGATAAAGTCCGGTTGCGTTAAATTCACTTTATTTTCGTTTTGTTGTTTTAATTCGGCTAAGAGCCAGTCCGGCAGGCCGTAATTAACGCGGGCGCCGGTTTTTTCTTTCAGGATAGCCAGTGAACTCATCTTCTCTCCGTAGCTTAAGTCAAAAATGACAGATTCTTCGTAATTTTGCCGGCTGGCGTTGTGGACGCCCGCGACGGCAAAACCAAACTTTTCTAAGTCAGTGGCCATTCGTTGCCCCAAGCCGTTAATCCAAGTGCCGTTCTGAATTTCCAGGGCGGGGTATTCTTGTTTAACGGCGCTGGTTTGTTTCGGGGGCGCGTTAGAAAAAATATTTTTCACTAAATATTGGATTTCGGCGTAATCGCCGTTGCGCGGCTGTAAAATATAAGCTCCTTCCGGAGTAATGGCGTCCACTAACAGCCCGCCATTCGCGTTATCCAGCACTTTAGTGATTACCTTATCGGCGTTAGTGTCTTTAATAATGCCCCACAATTTAACCATCTCCCATACTTTAAAGTTGGTAATAACATGCTCTTGCAGAGTGGTTAAAATATTATTTATCAGCCGCGGCTTGAAGAGAATGCGTAAATTTAATACTTTATCCTTTACCGCTTGCAGGACTTTTTGCTGGCGGCGGCTGCGGGCGAAATCAGATCCTTCAACGCCCGCCGCATGGCGGGAACGGACGTATTTTAACGCCAACTCGCCGTCCATTGGTTGCCAGCCTTTTTCCAGATGCAAATATTCAAAGCGATTTTCGTAATTAGGGTCCTCTTCGCGCCCGGCGATGGGGTAACGAGTATCGTCCAAAGTATTTTCCACCTCTATTTCGATGCCGCCCAATTCGTCAATTATTTTTACGAAACTGATAAAATCCACTCTTAGATAATAATCAATGGGGACGTCCAGCACGCGGCTTAACGCTTGGCTGACGGCTAAGCCGCCGCTTCCCGGCTGCTCGTTTTCCGCGAAAGCGTTAATGTTGTTTATTTTGCGGAAGCCGTAACCGTCAATCGGCACGATTAAATCGCGCGGCAGGGAAAACAAGGCGATGTCGCCGCTGGCGGGGGAAACGCTCGCGAGCATTATGGTATCGGTCAGGTAGCCGCCGTCATGATTTTTGCCGGCGATGCCGAGCAGCAGAACATTAATCCGGCCGTTTTCCTCGCCTTTCAGCAGGTTATCGGATGTTTGGGCCAAGTGTTTAAATTGACTTAGCCAGGAGAGGGGGGAAAATATTTTATTATCTTCCGACATCAATACGCGGCTGGTAAAGACAAACAAAACGATAGCCGCCACCGTCGTCAGGTAAGCCAAAAATTTCAGCAGCCGTCCTGCCGCCCGCCGCTTGATTGAGTGACGGCGCTCGTTATAACCAGCCAGATAATCGCCGCCGTTTTCTTTTTTGATTTCTAAGAGATCAAGATCGTTAACCATAAATTATTTAACGGACATTAAAAACTGATACAAAAATATAAAGACAAAAAGTCTTTTTATAAGTATAGTATAAGTTCGGTTAAAAGTAAAAAAGCGATGGCTAATCACTAACCTCACTCAACCCTCCGGTTAAGGATAACGGCGGTTTTAAAACGCATTTGCTTTTTATCGCCGTATTATGTTATAATAAATTTACTTTTACATTTAAGTGGATAATTGCCATAGAGGCGATTATATTTGTGTTAACGGTATTTATGCGTAATTTTTTTATTTTTGTTTTTGAGGTAATAAAAGTAGTTATCATATCGCTGGCCGTCATTATTCCCGTTAGGTATTTTTTGATACAGCCTTTCTACGTTAAAGGGGCGTCCATGGAGCCCAGTTTTTACGACCATGAGTATTTAATTATTGATGAAATAACCTATCGCTTCCGGGAACCGAAGCGAGGCGAAATCGTGGTGTTTAAATACCCCAACGATCCCAGCCAGTATTTTATCAAAAGAGTGATCGGTTTACCGGGAGAAAAAATAGAGATCAAGGAAGGCGGACTTTACGTTTATACCCAAGACACCAACCGCCGCGTCAAGCTGGATGAAAGTTACCTTGAACCCGGGGTGGAA
Source organism: Candidatus Falkowbacteria bacterium RIFCSPLOWO2_02_FULL_45_15 (assembly GCA_001777995.1). Lineage (GTDB taxonomy): Bacteria > Patescibacteriota > Patescibacteriia > Patescibacteriales > XYC2-FULL-47-12 > 2-12-FULL-45-10. The sequence continues at coordinate 18,226 of MFFV01000041.1, forward strand.
ACTTTAACCGGCCAAGAAGAAATTAAGACGCTGGGCGCGGATGAGTATTACGTTTTGGGAGATAACCGTAATTACAGTAAAGATTCGCGCAGTTTTGGCCCGGTGAGAAGAAGCTTTATCGTCGGCAGAGTATGGTTGCGAGGTTGGCCTTTCGGCCGCGTCGGGACGTTCGCTTTGCCGGAGTACAGTTTAATCAATTAAAATGTTCAAATAGTTAATTTGGATTTAAAACGTTTGCGAACAATTAACACGAATTTTTCCTGCGGATTTATAACAATTCAGATGAATGCCTGCCCGCAATGCCTGCTATGGCAGGCGGGCGAATGCTACGAATTCAGCTATCAAATTTTTTTCCGCATTCGCGGCATTCGCATAGTTGCAAGGGCAATTAAGCGCGTAGGAAGCATTCGTATTAAAGGATCGATAGCAATATTAAATCCGTATAATCTTATTCTACTATATGGGCCGTCGACCAAAAAATAAAACAGCCAAACAAAACGCGCTGGAAGATAAAAGAGAAAGAATCGCCAGCGCCAGAATGATCCCCCGTTTGCGCGGCATGCGCGATATTTTGCCGGAAGAATATCGCTATTGGGAACTGGTGCTCAATAAAGCGGAAAGCATCGTTAAATATTACGGTTGGTTGCGCACCGAAATTCCGGTGTTGGAAAATTTAGCTTTGTACGAGCGCTCCACCGGCAAGCAAACGGACATAGTGTCTAAGGAGATGTACGCTTTTATCGATAAGGATAACGATCGGGTGGCGCTGCGGCCGGAAGCTACCCCGGGCTTAGTGCGCTCTTACGTTGAACACGGCATGTTCAGTTTTCCGGTGCAGCCGGTTAAGCTTTATTTCATCGGCAATTTATTTCGGCGCGAAAAGCCGCAAGCGGGGCGCTACCGCCAATTTAACCAGATTAATTTAGAAATGTTTGGAGAAGCAAGCGCCATCGCCGACGCCCAAGTCATTCTCATCGGCTACAATTTGTTGAAAGAATTACGGCTGGAGGCGCAGGTGCAAATCAACAGCATCGGC
>MFFV01000041.1:19344-20620 GCA_001777995.1 Candidatus Falkowbacteria bacterium RIFCSPLOWO2_02_FULL_45_15
CGGGAGCGCCGCAGATAGTTGACCACCTCTGCGAGGAGTGCCGCGAACACTTCGTGAAGGTGCTGGAGTATCTGGACGAATTAAACGTGGTTTATGCTTTGAACCCGCATTTGGTGCGCGGTTTGGATTATTATAACCGCACTGTTTTTGAATTCTGTTCCGAGGACAGCGAACAGGGGCGGCAAAACGCTTTAGGCGGCGGCGGCCGTTATGACGGGCTGGTAGAGTATTTAGGAGGGAGGCCGACTCCGGCTTTGGGCTGGGCTTTGGGAGTCGAGCGCATTATTTTAAAAATTAAGGAAAGCAACATCCCCTTAGTTGACACGTGCCAGTCCAATATTTTTATCGCCCAATTAGGCGAAGCGGCGAAGCGCAAAGCGATGATTTTTTTTGAAGAATTGCGCAAACGGGGTTACAAGGCGGCGCAGAATTTCGTCAAAGACAATCTCAAAGCGCAACTGGAGTACGCGAATAAATTAGGAGTGAAACTAACTTTGATTTTAGGCCAGAAAGAATTGATGGACGGCACGATTTTAATCCGCGACATGGAGTCGGGAATGCAGGAAGTGTTTGATTTTAAAAAAGTTTACGAGGAATTAGATAAAAGATTAAAATAAATAATAAAATTTTTATGCTAGTGTCATTCCCGCGAAAGCGGGAATCTCGTGTCTGATGCGTCAATATCGGGATTCCCGCTTTCGCGGGAATGACAATAGATTAAATAGATCGGAGGTGTTTTGTGATAGAAGTAAAAAGAAAAAAAGGCGAGTCTTTTGACGGCATGTACCGCCGCTTTTTAAAGCGGGTGCAGTGGTCGGGAAAAATCATTGAGGCAAAAGAGCGCCAATTCAAACAGCCGATCAAAAGCGAATCCGCTAAGCGCAAAAGCGCGCTGGTGGCTTTGCAATATCGCCGCAAGCGCGAATACCTGCGCAAAATAGGCAAATTAGAAGAAGAGCCAAGGCGGCGCTGGTAAGCGCCTTAGTCCGTAAAGTCCGTAAAGTTTTTTATATTCTGTCATTCCCGCGAAAGCGGGAATCTAAAAATAGAAAAATAGTAAGAGATTCCCGCTTTCGCGGGAATGACAAATTACTTTACAGACTTTTGACTTAATTAGTGTCCCCATGCTACGACAACTTAATTACAAGGAGAACCGCTCTGTAGGACAAACCCGCGGAGCAAGTAAAAAAGCAGCTTTTTATCTGCGATTATTATTCGCGGCAGCTGTTTTTTTTATTGTTTTTGTCATTGCGAGCGACCAAAGGGAGCGAAGCAA
>MFFV01000042.1:0-5368 GCA_001777995.1 Candidatus Falkowbacteria bacterium RIFCSPLOWO2_02_FULL_45_15
CCGTGCAAAAATTTGACAAAATTAAAAAAAATGGTATACTAAAGACACTACATTGATCATTTCAAAAATACGAAAAAAAACGCTGAAAAAGCGAAACGGAGGATTATCATGAACAAGATACATCAGGTTCTGTTAGGATTATTCGTGGTGGTGTTTGCCGCTGTTGCCGTTGATATTAGGGCGGCGGAGATTAATGTCGCTGATTATTTTCCGATAGAAGTAGGGTTTAAACAAGTATACCGCTATCCAGGTGCTGGATTCGCAAGTTATCATGAAATAATAGGTACTAAGAGCTACCCATTTGGGATGGGTTACCTATGGGCGGAGTCAAATTCTAATCCGCCTTCTCATGATAGTTACAGAGCGTTGGGGAGAAATGAAGTGGGTATTGTATTATTTGAAATTTCAAGTATTGATGGCGATATCAGGCATGATCCATTCTTAGTGGAGATACCAAATAACCCTAAAGTAGGAGATAGGGTTATTAACATTCATGACCCAAACAATACATTTCCCGTATCTCAAATTAACACCAGGGGGAATGTGGTAGTAAACTCCGAAACTATCACTAGGATTGATAGGATAGATGGAGTGTCTCAACCGCCTGTACTAGACAGTGAACCATATGTTCTTATAGTGGAAGTTATAAGTATGGGAGAAGTGGTTATCACTCCGGCTGGAATATTTTTAGACACTATAAAAGTCAAAACAATAGAAGTCACGGATGACAACCAAACCTTTTACAAATGGTATGCGCGAGGGGTCGGCTTAGTAAAATCAGCCGAGGATGAAAATGGTCTTAGAGTATGGAAGGAATTGGTGTACTTTGGTACCGGGCCATTTCCTACTCCAGTGCCAACTCGTACTCCTCAACTAACTGTAACCCCGACTCCGACCAACACGCCAGTTCCTTCACCGACTCCTACCCCAACCAACACTCCCGCTCCCTCTCCCGTACCGCAACGACCAGGAACGATCCTTTATGAGAATGCTATTAGTAGCGGCGATTTAGCTGCCAATGGTATTACTGAAATTGCTGGCACATTTACTGGTATGACGCCAGCCGAAATATCAATCGTGCCTGCTGCTGGCGATACGCTTCTATCTACCTCGCCCTTGACGCAAAATTATCTCCTGCAAATACATGCGGGAGCAAACAGTGGGAGTCTGCTACTTTTTAATTTAGCGGAAACAATAGCTGTTTTTTCTGACGAAGAAATAAGAATTAGTGTTATCGTCAGGGGAGACCGCACTACCCAACTCTTTATTGGGACAATAGATACGGCAGGTGGACAACTTACTTCAGTTATGGAGTATTTGACTACCTATCCGCAAGCCGAGTGGGAGGTAGTTACGACTAGCCACCAATCCCGTTCCGGAAGAGTTGTCCCGTTTGTACAAGTCCTCGGGCCCGGCTCTGTATATATTGATCGAGTTGAAGCCCGAGTTGTTCCTAAAAATTTTTTTTAATATTAGACCTCGCCTGCCTGCCGCCTACCTGCCGGTAGGCAGGGTAGGCATGGCTTCCGCTCGCCTCGCTGAAGCTTTGGCGAAGCGGACTGGAATGACATTTATCAAAAAGTTCCGACAAGTATTGCCGGAACTCTTTTTTTATTCTCAATATAATAATTTCTCTATCTATGGTTTTACCACAATTGTCCCGCCAAATCTGCTTACTACACTATACCAACCCCAATTATCTTTTATCCAGACCGATAATCGTATATCGCATTGCCCACCGTTGCAAGTAATACTTGAAAACTGGTTATCTTTTTCTAATGCATACCAATAATCATATACATGGTAATAAGAATGGGGGTTATCCGGGCTGGGACGGCCTCGCAGTTCAGCGCCGGAAACAGAAGTAGTATAGCCATCACCCCATTCAACGCGAATTTCCGTTAGCGGCAATTGGTCACTGTCAACCTGGGAAGTAAAAGTTAAATGCGCTAATGGATTAGCGGTAGTTAAGTCAACATCGCCGTTTAGTTGGCCATTAACTGTTATATTATTTACGCTCGGCCTAATGGCGCAATAATACGTATTAGTACCGTCAATACCTAAAGCGTGAGTTCGACCGCCTGAACATTCTTCTGCCGGCGGATTCCAATTATTAAAGTTTGGTACTGTCCGGTAGCCCCCTTTGTCTAAAGGATCGTTTGGTGATGGCCATCGCCATTCCCAAGCGCCAAAACTCTTGGCAAAAATACCTTTTAACTGCTGCCCTAAAGTCGTAGTTTCATTGCCGCTGCCAAAGGGAAAGCTATAGCGGAATCTCACTTGCCCATTTGGCTCTTCCGCAATAATCGGCATATTCTTATCGGCTACCTTGCCCGTCCACTGCATGGGGTTATCAACCGGTGCCGGGTATGCTAGCGAACCAAAAGGAGCCAAGTCATCTTGGTAAGCGCATTGTGGGTTGAGATTATTAGTGAGTGCGTCTGTGCAAGATAATTTATACGCGCTGCCTTCCTTTACTCTGCTAGTCCAGACTTTATTTTGACCGACAGGGTCAATTGTTTGAACTAATGTTGCGCAATATTTTTCAAAATCATATAACTTGTCGTCTTCCGGATTATAATACATTAGTCCTGTTATAGAAGTGTTACCTATATAAGCATACCAGCCATCTTCTCCTGAATCGCGTCCAGCTAATTCATCAGAGGGATGAGAATAAGTGCCGTCTGGTTTAAATAAAATTCCTTCAGGAACATTATAATAATGGTTTCTTTGTGACTGTCCAATCCCAAAAGTTCCATCGTTACAATGAGTATTATGATATTCACTTGTACGTCTATAGCCAGGAGGAGGAGGCTCGGGAATAAAATCACAACTGTTGCCTATATATTCAACTCTTCTATACTCAACTTTCACCAGCGACCTGAGCTCAGTACAATAATACAACGGGTACTTCCCCGTATACGCCGCCACCTGCTCGTCCACGCCGTCGCCGCGGACTTGGCTTACCGGCCACCAGAGCAGGCAGGCGTTCGGGTTTCCCGGCGAGCGGTCGTACTCTAAACAATATCCGTACCAACCCTTTTGGCGGATGCCGGAATCGTCAATGGAGTCGCAAGACAATGAATCCGACTGCGGATACAGCCGGCAAGACTGCTGGGCGTACCAGTAATCGCCCGCGCTCGTGCTGCCCGCCTTATCAGCCGTTACTAACCGCGTCTGCAAAGTCGGTCTAATCTGGATGTCGTCAACATACATGTTGCCGGTTGCCTGCCCCTCGGTTTTAATAATGATTTTTATTTTTTTATAACTATTATTATTAAGCCCCGTGTCAAACCGGCTAAATTTACTGCTCCACCCAATGCCCGCCGCCTGGTCCAAAGTTGCTAATGTATTGCCGGATGTAAGTGGCTCATCGCCGTTATCAACAATTCCCTGCACAATAATCTTCGCGCTGCCGCTCGTTAAACTCAAAGTATTCACTCTGGCGGTAATCGTATAATTTGGATTATCAGGCGATACTTCCAGCGGCACCTGTGAATGCAGTTGAAACGCTACTCCCAGCGAGAGTAAATTCCGGCCTTCAACCGGATAACTAATAGATAATCTTTGCGCGGCTTGCGGCGTGCCAACGACAGATACCATATTATCCTGCACTGATTGGCTGACAGCTCTGGCGCTTGCATCGTTATTGCGCAACATCCAGCCGCTGGGCACGCCGGCGGTATTGGTAATTTCAAAATTGCCGTTCGGCACAATCGTCAAGTCCCCGGTCTGCTCCATACTGCCTAAAGTGAAACTGCCTTCGGTTAAAGAGTTGTTGTTCCAGAAACCGACTTGGCTGTAGCCAGTGGTGTTAGAAATTAACTTAACATCTAATCTGCTATCTGGCGTTGGTGGTGTTGTGCTTGGCCAAGCAGTATCATCTAATTTCACTGTCTGATTTTTCTTTTCCGGCGCTACCCAAGACTTGCACTGATTGCCTTCATCCAAGCCGTCGCAGGCGCCGATGTCGTAGCAGATTTTTTGGTTCTGCCGCGTATCGTCGTTGACGAGCGCGTAACTGCGGCAGGCGAGCCATTCGGAGCAGACGCGGTCGTGCTGGGATTTGAGCACGATGTTAGCGTTAGGATTGCAGCTTGCGCCGTTGCAGACCGGCAGTTGCTGGGTAGCTGTTGTATCTAAAGTATTATTAGCGCTGTTAGTATAAATCGTATCAGCGTCATAAGTAAGCGCCCTCATCGTTATGCTATTGAGCGTGCCGCCGCTGACCGAACGCTGGTTAAATAAGATGCAGCCGTTGCTGTAATCAAACTGGCCGTTGCAGGAAGAAGCGTCTAAATTTTGAGCTAACTGATAATTGACAATCGCCTGCCGAAAATAATTACTGGCATTTCTGGGATTGACAATAATATCTGACAAAGTATTAGAAAAAATTAGCCAGCTATTTGTAGAATTAGGTGGTTTACCTTGCACTAATTCATTGCTGGTATTTAAGTTGTATATAGTAGTATGAATGCCTGACCTATTATCACTAATATCTAGCCCCTTACTGCCAACATACAAAGTATTCTGCTTTATTCGTACGGTTTGATCTTGATTAACCGAACGGCTGCTTAATAAATTAGGCGACGGCTGGGACACCGGGTCAATAATTTCGGTGCAGCCGGAAGCAGCAGCCGGACACAAGCCAACCCAGTTGCCGCTGGTATCACTGCTGGGCTGTTCAATTCGGTTGCCCGCGCCGCCAAAGCCGATTGTTTTGGGCGCGATATCCCCATCATTTGGACAAAGCTCGTCCCAATTGTCTAATATACAACTCCCCAGTGACCTTGCCGCACAATCGCTGTCAGCAGAACAAATGTTTGCTACCGTATGTTCTATTGTTTGGCTATCTGAACTAACCGTACACCGTTTTACTCTCTGCTTATACCAATCAAATCCAAAGTAACCGTTGCGGTATTCGCAAGTTGTTTCGCCCGGCTCGCGGAAGTAGTAAGCCGTGTTTTGGCTGTCGCGATATTCGCGGCAGCCGACTTGCCCGGCCGTGCACAAAGTCCGCTCGTAATCGTCCGGATTGTTTAATAAATAAGTATCCGTATGGCTGATGACTCTATCGCCGTAAGTATTGGGTTTGCCTAAACGCTGGCAGCCCTTGTTTTCCTTCGTGCAGTTCTTTGCCGCATCATAAACCGCGTAGATAAATTTGTCGGCGCTGACTAGCGGGTTTCCGGTTCTTTCTCCAGTGGGCGTATAATTTTGCGTGTCAATCATTAACTCGCAGCCAATAGCCGACTCGGAACATAACGCGCTGAAAGATTTTAAATAATAGCTTGCTTGAGCCCGGTCGCGGTATTCGTAACAGCCGGCGACTCCTCTATTAAATGAGGGGTCGTAATTGCCAGCGCTG
>MFFV01000042.1:5393-22083 GCA_001777995.1 Candidatus Falkowbacteria bacterium RIFCSPLOWO2_02_FULL_45_15
CTGAATCTAAATAATAGCCGGGGCTGTCAGCGGCAGTAATAATCTGCAGTTCATCTCCGGAGTCAGCCGGACGATTAAAGGAAGGCAAATAAAAAGTTATTAATTTCCACTCATTATCATCGCTGTTGATAAGGAAAGCCGCGTTTGGGTTGGTAGGTGAAATTTGAAAAATTTGTGGACTTAGTGTGTTCGCCCTTTCTTTTTCGGGATTAGTTATTTTTATTGCCGAAAAATGTAAAGCGCTGGCTGAATCGCTCTTTTTTACCAACAACTCAACGGTATATGATTTGCCTTGCGTACCTCCCGTGAATTGTTTAACAATAAACGCAGCACCATCCTTGCTTATGTCTTTACTAACCTCCAGTGATCTGCCGCCGCGTCGCACTGATTGGTTGCTGGAAACTATGGATGCGTTGCCGCTAACGCGCCAACCGGAAATATTCCCGTTTTCAAAATCATCCGCTAACGCAATACGCACATTATTGCCGATATTGCCGACATATTTGCGGCAGCCGGTTTCCGGCGCCGAACACATTACGCCTTGTTGGGGTATAGCCATATAGATGCAAGCGTTAATATCGGTTCTCCACTCTCCGCCGCCCTTACATATAGAACAAGTACTATTCGTGTTCCATCTTCCACCTGCGTTGGTACAGGCGGTTTGATTGGTATTATTGTTAGCCGCAACTAAATCCGCTACCGGATCAGCGCTGGAACGCCGGTACGGATGGCAGTTGGTGTCGTAGCTGATGGTGCGCGTAAAAAGCGCGTAAGTAATGACGCCGGTGCGGGAATAAAACTGCCGGCAGTCGGGATTATATTCGGGGTTGCCGGAAGGGGCGTTAAAAATACCTTGGTCGCAAACTGTTCTACTTTCAATTTTATGTATATTGTTATTATTCGTTGTATCTATCCCGCCTTCGGTTACTGCCGGGATATTTTCATCACCACTCTTTTTTAAAGTAAAAACTTTAAGTTGAAAACCGGACTCATCCGAACCTTCCCAAGTGTAATATGGCCGGCTCGCGTTACTCTCGGTCGTGCACTGGCGCAAAACCGAATAATACTCAATGCCTTCGCCGCCTTGGGCCACTTCGTCTAAGTTGGTGAATTGGTCGCAGCCAACCGCCTGCGCGCTGCAACTTCTGCCGCTAGCCGGAATTAAATATTGGTCTTTGACCGACTCAAAAACGGTCGGCTGTTGGATGTAAATATCATAGCCGTTGCAGGCCTGCGGGCAGTAATCGTTAGAGCCGACTTTGGCCGGAATGACAAAGCCGTCGCGCGCGCGCGTAAAGCTTTCGCAGCCGACTTCGGCTTGCGTGCACTGGCGGACAAAGTTATTGCACAGCGCCGGCGCATCAGCTTTAAGCTGCCCTTCAGCGTCATAACAAAATCCGACAAAAGTGCCGCTATTAACTAAATAACTCGGCAATAACTTGAGCGTAGTAGTGCTAATGACACTGTTATAATAATTATCATCCACATCGCTTCCGCTGGCTGGCAACTCTGACGATGAAATCAAACTTTCTACTCTATTTTTACTGATGCGCAAAAATTCATGGCAACCCTCGTTTTGCGCGTTGCAGGAACCGGCATTGCGGTTAAGGTAAATCTGTGGTGTATCACTCCAAGTATTATTTTGATAGTTATAATTTGTGCTGTAAGCGGTACAGCCCGCGCTGTTGGAGTCGCACCATTGCAAAGTGTTTTGCAGATAAGAAACGGATGCGCCGCCTGCTTGGGTAAAAGTCTGGCAAGTGTTGTAAAGCGGGTTGCAGGCGTTCGCGCCGAAATTCCAGGTGCGGCGCTCCTGCGTGCAGTAGCCGTAAACTTCGCAGGAGCCGTCCGCGTTTTCTTTGACGCAGGCCTGCTCGTCCGCGCAATAGTTGTCTTTGCGCGAAATTGTGTATTGGCCGCTTACTACCTGCGGCTCGCCGAATGTTTCCGGACCGTAGCCCGAGCGCGCGCAGTAATTAAGCGGCGCTTTCAACACCCAGTTAGGGTCAACTAAATTTCGGCACCAGCGCGAAGTTTCAACGCTATTGTTATTAACTTCGCGTGGTCCATAATCATCCGTGCCGGAGAAACAATTTACTAATTCAGCCAAAGTAGTTTGTCTGATGTCTTCTTTGCTGCCGCCGGTGACGGTTATTTCATCGCCAAAATGCTCGTTGATGTAGCGCGCCGCCACCTCCCAGCCGACCGGCAATATCCGGAACTTGCGCAAAATTATCAGCGAGCGATAGGGATAATTTTCGTCGGTATAGCGCGGTTCCTGATTTTCTGCCGAAAAACCGAAAGCGCCGGCCGGATTTAGCGTCCCTTCGCGCATCGCCTGCCCGACCGTTTTTTTGTCCTGCACCGCCTGCCGGAATCTTTCCGTAATGACGCAGTTCGTCGGCCCGGCTTTATTGGGGTCCGGGCACTGCACCAGTTCCGACAAAATATTATAGTCGCCGCGGATGTTAAAGCGCGGCTGTACTATCTGGCGGAATCGCTCTTCGGCCGCCCGCACGCCGCCGCCGGAAGATACGTCCGCGGTCGGATTGTAAATTCCTCCGGTAGCGACAGAAACTCCTCCGCCTTTATACAAGCCGCCGTAAAGCAAATTGCGGATGAGCTGAATCGCCAGCTGGTTTAAAAATATGTTGGCCGCGTCAATTAAAGCGTTGCCGGTAAATTTCACTATGTTTTCCGGTTGCTTGATTAAATCTTTTTTGACCGACTCTGACACTAAGTCTGCCGGCGTCTCTTTAACCCCGGCGAAGTTGCGAATATCCAGCCAGCCCTTATTCATCTTTACTTCTTCCAAAGCGGAATTCGCTTTCTGTACCGTTGACTGCAAAAAATCAGTCTGGGTGCTTAAAGCAATGCCTAAATCGTTGGAGGTGGGTTCAAAATAATCCTGAAAGTCGCGTAAAAAAGTCGGGCTGCGCAACTGCGCCTCCCAATTATTTCGCATTTGGCTGAAAGTACACGCCGGCTGCGGTTTTTGATACTGCACCAAACCCAAACCGATTTTAACGCCTACGCCTAAAGAGGGCTGGCATAAATTAATGCCGCCGAAACCCTGCGCGCCTAAAGTATGCAAAAATTCTCCGGCTCCCGCGTCCAAGCTGTCTTTAAATACGTCGCCTAAACTTCTCGTTTCAAAGGCGGCTTGCTGGCCGGTCAGGCCGCTGGCGACGTAATTAGCCGCGTCATAGGCAAGCGTATTAAGCATCGTCGTTAAGCCGCTTTGAAAAGCGACCGACCCGGCTTTGGCTAATCCTTTATTTAAAGTATCCAGCGCTTTAGTCAGCCAACTTTGTTGTTTTACTGCGACATTGCCTTTGAGCTGGGCTTTGATATTTTGGGCATCGTCCACAGAAATGCTTTGGCCGTACTGTCCGCCAAGCGCCTGTATGTCTTCTATTGATGCGTCCGACCCTAACTGGCTAAAAAGACCCATCTCAACTTGAGCTTGAGTTAACGGTATTATAAGGGCAAAATAAACAAAAAATAAGCTGATGCCAATACCAGCCGTTATGATTTTAAACTTTAATTTTTTTCGGACAAGCATGGGGAGAATCAATTAACAATTATCAATTACGAATTATCAATTACAAATTTTTATTTTTCATGGTTGTTTGTATTTTGCCGATAATTCTACAGATTTCTTCGCAATCTACTAAAAGTGATTCGGCAAAGTTTGGTTTTAAATATTTAGTATCACGCAATAAATTTATCCAATAACGAGTTTCACGAGCCTCTTTGTAAGCTACGGATAATTTAGAAACAAAATCTTTATTTGATTGCCCGCCGATTGCTTCTTCTATATTGGCGCCGATAGCGGTTCCGCTTCTTAAAATTTGCTTTGACAATACATATTCATGTTTCTCATTCACCAAGTACTTGTATAAATTGACTATCCTCAATGCAAACGCGTAACTTTTAATTGCCACAACATTTTCCTTCATAACTTAACTACCGTAATTCGTAATTGATAATTCGTAATTGTTAATTGTTTTGCTGTCCTTTCAGCGTCTGCTCGTAAACTTGCATCAGCTGTTCATCGCTGATTTTATCCAAAATATCCGCGCTCATCCCGGCCGAACGCAGCAGCGCGCGCAAAGTAGCCGCGTCCACCTCTCCGCCTAACACTTTAGACGCGTCCGGGCTGGATGCGTCCAAACTGCCGGCGGCGGGGGAACCGAACGGCGCGGAATTAGGCTGTGCCGCGCCTAATCCGGCCGACAAAACTCCTGGAGCGTCTAACGGAGCCGTCGCTGCCGGCGCGGACGGCGACGAAGTAGTCTGCTCGGCGCAGCTTTGCCCGGCGGGGCAATTAGGGTCGGTATTTTGCTCAACTTCTTTTTTATCCGCAATGCCGTCGCTGTCGCTGTCTTCTAAATAAGGCGAGGTATTATAAGCGTACAATTCGTCATAATCGGACAAGCCATCCTGGTCGGTGTCTTGGTTGCGCAACGAATCCAAAGCGGCCGCTTCCGGATTTTTAGATTGATTAAGCTGCGCTAATTCCTCGGCAGTCAATGGTTTGGTAATCTGCAAACCGCCTTTAAATTGTACCGCCCAAAGTATCAGGGCGCTAACGCCAAATACAACCAAAAAAGCTGACGCTAACTTCTGCTGCCAGCTAAAACTTGGCGCCTGTTTTGGCTGTAAATTTTGCAGTTGCTCGCGGTAATCGTCGCCGGAGATATATTCCTCGTCTGATTTCTGTTGATAACTTTCATCCAAGTTAAAATTATCTATTTTATCCATAATTAAATGTATTTACTGTCACAAATTTCCACAAATTTATTGCGAATTAGCACAAATCACGAATACAAACTTCGTGAATAGCAAAAAAATAAATTAGTGATTAGTGTAAATTCGTGAATGGCTTGGTTGTGAATTAGTGACATATTAATTATAACATATTTCGCCCATCCAGCACAACAAATAATTTTTGCCAGTCGGCAAGCGATAACTCTTGCGCCCGAGCCGTTTCTTTTAGCCCGCAATCCGCTAAAATTTTATTTACGTCTTCTTTCTTAATTTTTAATCCTTTGGTCAAATTCCCTTGCAACTGCTTCCGTTTGGCGCTAAAGCCGATTTTTACCAACCTAAAAAATTTTTCCTCTGACTTTATTGACTTTATGACTTTATTGACTTTTAGACTAACTATCGCGCTGGCCACTTTTGGTTTTGGCCAAAAAGCATCCGCCGAAACATAAGCGATAATCTTTGGCTCGCTGTAAAACTGCGTCGACACCGCGAGCAAACTCATTTGCCCCGGCCGAGCGCAAATTCTTTCCGCCACTTCACGCTGCAGCATTAAAACCATGGCGCTTGGTTTGTTTTCCGCCTCTGCTAAAAATTCGCGCAAAAAACGGGAAGTGATGTTATAAGGCAGGTTGGCGACGATTTTGTAACCACCCCACCCTTCCCTCCCCTTACTAAGGGGAGGGTTAGGGAGGGGTCTATTTGAATTTTGATATTTTAAAATATTTTCATTCACCACGGTTACGTTTTTTATCGTCAGCTCTTCCAATCTATTCTGCAACGCCTCTGCTAACTTGCTGTCTATTTCCACCGCAGTCACTTTTTCCGCTTTCCGCGCCAACATCTCGGTTAAAAATCCCAACCCCGCCCCGACTTCCAGCACTATGTCGTCTGATTTCAATTCCGCCGCCGCCGTAATTTTTTCATAAACATCTTGCCCGATTAAAAAATTCTGCCCACGCGAGCGGGCAGGCTTAATGTTATATTGCTGACATAATTGCTTTGTTTGCTGGAGAATGTTCATAAAATTATTTCAACGCATTCCAAGAGAACATTAGATATTGGGGATATTAGGATATTGGTTAAATTTTAAAATATGAATATCTTAATATCCTTATATCCCAATATCTACATTGGTTATCTTAGTAAATCTCTGCTATAATATAATCAGCAAATACTCCCTTAACTTTTAAATTTCTATGAGAAATATTTCCGATTCCACCATCCGTAACCTCTTTATCGCCGCCCTGATCGTGACGATAATTATTTTAGCTCTCTTTTCCACTTCCGTATTTGCCGCCGGCAGCGGCGGCGGCGTAATAGTCGGCGGCCGCATCGGTCTGGTAATACCAACGCCCACTAACATTGGCACGCCGCCTTGGGTTTGCGCCACCACCCCCTGTCCGCCGCCGGGAGATCTGCAACAGCGTCTGATTGGCCCCCAGTATGTCGGCAATGTTTTGGCGGACGTGATTATTTATGGTCCTCAAATTGCCAAACAATACCGGCACCTCTTGATGCCTCTCTCTTCTCCTTATTGTTCCAGCCCCCGAGCAGGAGCTTTTTTTATCGGTCAAGGCATCCCGGCCGGGCCGGGGCAAACCGCGCTCCTAATGACTGTTATTGGCTGCAGCCGGTAAAGTTAGTCAAAAATCCTTAAAGTCTTAAATAAGGAGTTGACTTTATGGACTTTACGACTTTACGGACTTCAGTATCTGCTCTGCTTTCTTTAAGTCATTTACGTCCGTTACCGGCAGCCAAAAACTGGCTATCACAATTTTAACGTCAAAATCCTGCGCCGCTTGCACGAGCGTTTGCGGCAGGCCCCATTCTTCTTTGCCCGGCAGTTTAACCAACTCATAGTTAAAAATTTCCGGCTCCATTACGAAAACGCCGGTATTCATTAGGTGTTCGTGTTCGTGGTTATGTTCGCCTTCAATAATTTCCTGCAGATGCCCGTCCGAACGAAAAACGATGCGCCCGCCGCGCGCCGGACCGGCGACTTTTTGCGCTAATACCGCCCAGTCATACTCTAAACATTTTTCTAAATCTTGGCGTAAATAAATATCGTCCCCCATCAGGCTGATAAACTTTCCTTTAATTTGGCCGCGCGCGAGCCATAGCGCTTTGCCCGTGCCTGACAACTCTTCTTGCCTGACATAAGTTATTTTTTTTCCTTGATACTCCCTGCCGAAATAATTGATGATCTGATCGCCTAAATAACCGACGACCATAATAACTTCGTCAATACTTTCTGGCAGTTGGTCTAATTTATGTTCTAACAAGTTTTTGCCGGCTACTTTTACCATCGGTTTGGGGATATCGTAAGTCAAAGGCCTCATCCGGACGCCTTTGCCGGCGGCTAAAATTACTGCCTGCATAAAAATAAAGTGATTAGTAAATAGCGAACAGTGAACGGAAGTTAAGATTTATGCTTTGCTCCTTTTCACTTTTCACTTATAAAAAACATGATTAAATATTATTTTTTGCTCTTTATTATAAGAGTAGCCAATCTTTTGGTGGAGCTCCCGCTTACTTTCATCCGCCTGCGTTTACGCTTGTCTGCCTGCGATAGCCGACGCTCGTAATCTTTTATCAAGCTATCATAACTGATGTTTTTGTCAACTGGCATACACCCCCACACCTAATGCTTTAAACTTCCCCGTATTCTTATTTTTAATTGGTTTAAGGCATTAGCTCTTAATTTTAAATTATGTTCGCGTTTTCTTGCTTCAGACTCAACACTATAAGCTTCATAATATACTAATTTTAAAGGTCTGCGATTTTTAGTTGAAAATACAACACCATTATTGTGTTCTTTAAGTCGTCTAGTTAAATCTTTAGTAGAGCCTATGTATAAATGATTATCCCGGTCACTCTTTAAGATATATAAATAAAACATAACATTAGGTGTGGGGGTAAATTTGTGCTACAATAACTATACTTTACCACATTTTTTATGGTTAGCCAAAATATATATTTTACCAAATACAGTAACGACAAATTTGAAATACTCAATAAGTATAAAGTTTTTATTACCAAAGAACAGGTAGAGGAGGCGCTGCGTTTGCCCGACGCCGCGGTCAAAAAGAGTAAATATTTTTATTATCGCCGAGACGGGCTGACCGTGGTAGTAAAAAAAGAAGGCCGAACGAGTAAAATCGTCACCTTTTACCCAACGAAATAATTTTATAAATATGCGCTACGATCCTGAATCAAACATCGTCTCCCTGGGAATTGCCGCCGGCACCATTGACCACGTGATTGAGCTGGGCAATTTTTTAATCCATGTGAATAAAAATAAAACGCCGCTCTTGGTAGAAATTTTGGACGGCGGTAAATTAATCAGCCAGTTTAGCGGCGATAAAAAAAAATTAATGGAACTGACTGTCGCCGCCGACAGTTAAACGCCGGCAACTACCGCCATGAAATTAATAATTTTATTGCCGCTCACGCTTAGTCTGATGACGGCTGGCTGCGGTAACATTATCAGCCAAAATAAAAATCCGAGCGTCTGCTGGGCTGACTCCTGTTTTCAGGTTGAGTTGGCGCGCAATGCGGAAGAACGGGCTCAAGGCTTAATGAACCGCCCGCGATTAGACCAAGACGCCGGCATGCTGTTTATTTTTCCGCAAAAAAAATTTTACAGCTTTTGGATGAAAAATACTTTAATCCCCTTAGACATCGTCTGGCTGGATGAAAATAAAAGAGTGGTTGATGTCAGCCGCCAAGCCCAACCCTGCCGGCAAGACCCCTGCCCCCTTATCACCTCCCGGCAGCCGGCTCAATTTGTTTTGGAAATAAACGCGGGGCTCGCGGATAAAAATGGCTTGAAAGTCGGCGACCTTTTGTCCTGGTCGCTGAATTAAATTTCTCTAAAAAAAAGAAGCTGCTGATTAGTGGGCTTCTTTTTTATCCAGACACCTTCCAGAGTTACCCTGCGGTGAAGGTGTTTGGATTTATTGATATAAATTTTATTTTTCTGCCTGCCGGCGGTCTCTTTCTTCTTGCCTGTTATACGCCCGAAAGCCGGTGCCGGCTGGAATTAAGCGGCCAATGATGACATTTTCTTTTAATCCTTCCAAACGGTCAACCTTACCGGTCACCGCCGCCTCAATCAGCACGCGGGCCGTTTCCTGAAAAGAAGCGGCCGACAGGAAGCTATCGGTAGTGAGCGAAGCTTTAGTCATGCCTAGTAAAAGTTGTTCGCCGCTCGCGGGCTTAGCTTTGCGCGTCTTCGCCTCGCGGTTAGCTTTTTCAAATACCGCTTTTTCTATCACCTCGCCCGGCAAAAGGTCGGTGTCGCCACCGTCTTTGATTAAAACCCGGGAAAACAGCTGCCGCACGATCACTTCAATATGCTTATCATTTAAAGGCTGCCCTTGGGAGGAGTAAACGTACTGGATGTCGTGAATGATGTACCGCTGGGTGGCGAGCCCCCCGCAGAGGGCATAATATTGCTGTAAGTCTAAACTCCCCTCCGTTAATTGCGTTCCTTTGGCGATGCGCTGGCCTTCGCTAACCCAAATGGCATACCCCTTAGGGATAATAAATTCCTTTACTTTGTCAGCGGTAAAGCTGACTTTGACGTATTTATCATTGATTTTGGCCTCGCCGGCGTTTTTAGCTTTGATTGCCGCCTCCCCCATGGAAAACAGAGTTTGCCCGCGCTTAATTTGCTCGCCGTCTTTTACTAAAATAATCGGCTTTAATTTCTTTTTAGTGGGCTTATCTTTAGCGGGCTCGTTGCCTTTAGCGGACTGGCCGGTTAAAATGTCTCTAGCAATCTCCGCAAAATAATATTTATCGCTGTCTACTCCTTGATAGGTAACTTTAATGACTTTGGCGTTGATGTCTTGAGTAATGACTTTGCCTTGCTCATCGGCGATGGTCCGCTCCATGGATTCTATTTTTACCGCTCCCTCTACGTCGGACACGAAAGCGCGCCGTTTGGGCGGCCGAGCTTCAAAAATTTCTTCCACGCGCGGCAAACCTTGAGTGATGTCCTCGCCCGCTACGCCGCCGGTATGGAAAGTCCTCATCGTCAGCTGCGTGCCCGGTTCGCCGATGGATTGCGCCGCAATGATGCCGACGGCGATTCCTAAACGCACCGGTTTGTTGTAGCTTAAGTCATAGCCATAGCAAGTAGCGCAAATTCCTTTCTCGCATTGGCAGTTTAGAGGGCTGCGCACGGCGGCCTGCTCTATAATTTCTTTTTCTAACTTTTGCGCCATTTCATCGGTCAACAATTCGCCTGCCTTGGCTAATGCTTTGCCTCGGCTGTTCAGTAAATCCGCCGCTAAGTAACGGCCGATAATGCGCTTCAGCAAGGTAGTGCCTAATTCCGCGCTTTCTGCTTGGGTAATGACAAAGCCCGCTTGTGAGCCGCAATCTTGCTCGGTAATAACCACGTCTTGAGCGACGTCAATCAAGCGGCGGGTGAGATAGCCGGCGTTAGCCGTGCGCAAGGCGGTGTCCGACAAACCTTTGCGGGCGCCGTGGGTAGCGATAAAATATTCTAAAACGTCAAATCCTTTCTTAAAGTTGCCTTTTACCGGCAACTCAATAATGGCGCCGGAAGGAGATGTTACCAGCCCTTTCATGCCCACCAGCTGCGTCAGCTGCGCCCAGGAACCGCGCGCCCCCGACTGAATCATGGAATAGATCGAGCCATGCCGATCGATTTTATTTTTGATGACGTCCGATATTTTATCTTTGGTTTCCGTCCAAAGCTGGATGATTTTCGCGTACCGCTCGCTTTTAGTCAACAGCCCTTCTTCGTACTGCTCCTGGACGGCGTCTACTTTTTTATCCGACTCCTCAATCGCTTTATCGCGCTCGGTCGTATCGGGCAAATCCTCCATTCCCCAAGACAGGCCGCTTTTGGTAATAAAATCTAACGTCAAATCTTTTAATTCGTCTAACAACTGCACCGTCCGGTCTTCGTCATAAACATACAAGCAATCTTTAATTATCTGATTTAAATTTTTCTTCGCAACGACGTCGTTGATAAATCTTAACTTATCGGGCAACACGCTATTAAAAACGATGCGACCGACGGTGGTGGTCAAAATTTCTACTTTGCGGCTGCCGATTTTTATCCTGGTTTTTATCGGCGCTTGCAGGGTAACGGCGCCGACTTCATAAGCTAATAACGCCTCTTCTTCGTCGGCAAATAGCGGCAGTTTGTCTGTCTGCAGACGCTCATCTAAATCAGTCAGGTAGTAAGAGCCCCAAACGATGTCCTGGGAAGGGGTAACAATGGGGCTGCCGGTAGCTGGCTTTAGCAGATTATGGCTTGCAAGCATAAGATCGCGGGATTCGGCAACCGCCTCTTTGGTCAAGGGCACATGCACCGCCATTTGGTCGCCGTCAAAGTCGGCGTTAAAGGCGGTGCAAACCAGCGGGTGGATTTGAATGGCCTTGCCTTCTATTAAAATCGGCTTGAACGACTGGATGCCTAAGCGGTGTAAAGTCGGCGCCCGATTTAAAAACACGTAAGCGTCTTGGATAATTTTTTCCAAAATGTCCCAAACATCGTCCGAGCCGGCTTCAATGTAACGGGAAGCGCTCCGAACGTTGTGCACGATTTCCTGCTTGATTAATTTGCTGATGATAAACGGCTTGAACAACTCCAGCGCCATTTTTTTCGGCAAACCGCACTGGTAAAGTTTCAGGCGGGGGTTGATTACAATCACCGAACGGCCGGAATAATCAACGCGCTTGCCGAGCAAATTCTGCCGGAAGCGCCCTTGCTTTCCCTTTAAAATGTCCGCGAGGGATTTAAGCATCCGCTTTTGTCCGGTGGAAGCGGTTACGGTTTTGCCGTGGCGGGCGGAATTATCAATTAAAGCGTCCACCGCCTCCTGCAGCATCCGCTTTTCATTGCGGCAGATAACTTCCGGCGCGTTCAAATCCATCAATTGCTTGAGCCGATTGTTTCTGCCGATAACCCGGCGGTACAAATCGTTTAAATCCGAAGTGGCGAACCGTCCGCCATCCAGCGGCACCATCGGCCGTAAGTCAGGCGGAATAACCGGGATAGTCGTTAATACCATCCATTCCGGCCGCAAATCGTTAACTAACAGACTTTTCAATATCTTTAAACGTCGGAGCAACTTATCGCGCTTAGAATCAATGATGGTTTCCAGTTCGCGCTCTAATTCTTTAATGGTTTTTTTTAAATCAAGGCGCTGCATTAATTTTAAAATCGCCTCCGCGCCGATGCCCGCCTCAAAAATATGGCCATATTTAAGGGCTAAATTCTGATAAGTATGCTCGGAAATAACCGCCAACGATTTGATTTCTTTTATTTCTTCTTGCGCGATTTTAAAAGCTTGTTCCAGTTTTTCTTCTTTTTCCGCCCGAATTTTTTCTAATTGGCCTGACTCCTCTGCTTGACGCTCCTGATTTTGCAGGGCGGATTTTTTATTTTTAAATTCAGCTTCAATTTGTTTTTGTTTGCTTTTGTACTCCTGTTTTATCTGCTCGAGCGTCGCTTGTTTCAATTCCATATCCACGTCAGTGATGATGAAGCTGGCGAAATAAACCACCTTTTCTAAAGCCGTTGAAGGCAAATCCAATATTAACCCGATTTTCGAGGAGATGCCTCGCAAAAACCAAATATGCGTTACCGGCGCCTGCAATTTAATGTGCCCCATCCGTTCGCGCCGCACCACGCTGCGAGTCACTTCCACTCCGCATTTGTCGCAAATTATCCCTTTGTAACGAATTTTTTTGTATTTGCCGCAATAGCATTCCCAATCTTTAGACGGGCCAAAAATCCGTTCGCAGAATAATCCGTCTTTTTCCGGTTTTTGCGTCCGATAGTTAACTGTTTCCGGTTTCGTTACCTCTCCGTGCGACCATCCTAAAATCACTTCCGGCGAAGCGAGCCGGAGTTTAATGGCGTCAAAGTCGGTTGTTTTTAGAGGATTAAGCATAGTTATTTTTATCAGTAGTCGCGTCTTCAGCGACTCCGGCCGCGTCTTCGTCTATTACTTGTTGCACGCCGATCAATTCCACATCCAAACACAAACCCTTCATTTCCCGCACCAACACGTTAAATGATTCCGGCACGTTTTGCTTGCGAATTTCCTCGCCTTTAATGATCGCTTCATAAGCTTTGGAACGGCCGGGGACGTCGTCGGATTTGATGGTGAGAATTTCTTGCAAAGTATGCGCCGCGCCGTATGCTTCCAACGCCCACACTTCCATTTCCCCAAAACGCTGGCCGCCAAATTGCGCTTTGCCGCCTAAGGGCTGTTGCGTAATTAAAGAATAAGGACCGATAGAGCGCTGATGCATTTTATCTTCTACCATGTGGTTGAGTTTCAGCATGTACTTATAGCCCACCGTTACTAGCTTATCAAATCTTTCGCCGGTCTTGCCGTTGTACAAAGCGACTTGGCCGCTGGTGGGGAAACCGGCCCGCTTTAATTCGGACTTGATCTGCTCTTCCGTTATTCCGTTCAGCGGCGGCGTCGCTGCCATGTAACCTAATTTATGAGCGGCCAGCCCCAAATGCGTTTCTAACAGCTGGCCTAAATTCATGCGAGAAACGACCCCCAAAGGAGATAAAATTATATCGACGGGAGTGCCGTCTTCTAAATACGGCATATCCTCAATCGGCACGATGCGAGAAATTACGCCTTTGTTGCCGTGCCGGCCGGCCATTTTATCGCCGACTTGAATTTTGCGCAGGTTGGCGATAGTAACTTGGGTTGATTGAATAACGCCGGCTGGCAATTTATCGCCGTCTTCCCGGGAAAATATTTTTATATCCACTACTTTTCCGTGTTCGCCGTGCTCTAAATAGAGCGAACTGTCGCGGATGTCTTTGGCTTTATCGCCAAAAATAGCGCGCAGCAATTTTTCTTCCGCCGACAATTCAGTCTCGCCTTTGGGAGTAATCTTGCCCACCAAAATATTCCCGGAAGATACCTCGGCGCCGATGCGGATAATGCCGTTTTCATCCAAATCTTTTAAGCGCTCG
The DNA here is from genome assembly GCA_001777995.1 of Candidatus Falkowbacteria bacterium RIFCSPLOWO2_02_FULL_45_15. Lineage (GTDB taxonomy): Bacteria > Patescibacteriota > Patescibacteriia > Patescibacteriales > XYC2-FULL-47-12 > 2-12-FULL-45-10. Next base: position 19,159 of record MFFV01000042.1, read on the forward strand.
ATGGAAATGTTAGGGATGTCGCGGGTTACCACTTCGGGGCCGAGTTTAGTATCGCGCACGTCAATAGTGTAATTTTCAATGTGGATCGAGGAATAAAGGTCATGCTCAACCAAACGCTCGGAAATAATAATGGCGTCTTCAAAGTTAAACCCTTCCCAAGTCATAAAAGCAACCAGCACGTTACGGCCGATGGCAATCTCCCCGTTGGCAATGGCCGCTCCATCGGAGAGGACGTCTCCGGGGGCGACTTTGTCTCCCTTGCCGACTGTCGGGTGTTGATTAATGCAGGTGGAATGATTAGAGCGAACGAATTTATTTAATTGATAAGAAATAATTTTATTATCTTTGCTTTTAACGTCAATTCTGTCGCCTTGAACGGCGGCCACTACCCCGTCTGCTTCGTTAATAACGATGTGGCCGGAATCAATGGCCGCTCGCCGCTCAATGCCGGTGCCGACAATCGGCGACTCGGGCATAATCAGCGGCACCGCTTGCCGCTGCATATTGGTGCCCATTAACGCCCGGATGCCGTCGTCGTGCTCCAAAAACGGAATGCAAGAGGTAGCGACGGAAATAATCTGGTTAGCGGCTACCTCCATAAAATCAATCTGGGATATTTGTTCAATAGAGGGCTCGCCATACTTTCTTACTTCCGCTTTCTCCACTAAAAAATAGCCGTTCTCATCGGTCGGCACCGTATAAAAAGTAGTAATGTACTTTTCTTCCTCAAAGGCGTCAAGATATTTTATCTCGTTCGTGACTATCGGCTTGATCGGAATGGTGACGGGGCCTAATTTAGCCAAGCGAGCCGCCAATTTTTCGTCAATTTTAGCGCCTGCTTTAGCCACTAGTTCGCCTGCTTTAGACGAATCTTTATCGTCGTAAACATCGGCGCGCAAAATTTTGCCAGCCGTTACTTTCGGGTCGTTATTAACGTCGTGCAAAACTACTCGGTAAGGCGCTTCCAAAAAGCCGTAGCTGTTCAGCCGGGCGTAAGACGCCATGTGCCCGACTAAACCGATGTTCGGCCCTTCCGGAGTGGCAATCGGGCAGATGCGGCTGTAGTGCGTTGTATGCACATCGCGCACCTCAAAACCAGCCCGCTCGCGGGTTAATCCGCCCGGACCCATGGCGGAAAGGCGCCGTTTGTGCTCCAGTTCGGCTAACGGATTGGTCTGATCCATAAACTGCGAGAGCTGCGAGGACATAAAAAATTCCTTGACGACTCCGATTACCGGCCGGGCGTTAATCAACTTGTTCGGCGTTAATTCGGCCATGTCAGTCGTACTCATTCTGTCTTTAACGATGCGCTCCATGCGGGAAAGCCCCAGGCGGAATTTATTTTGGATTAATTCTCCCACGGCGCGAATGCGGCGGTTGCCGAGGTGGTCAATGTCGTCTTCCTTGCCTTGAGTAATGTTGAGACGAATCACTTCTTTTAAAATAGCGATTAAATCTTCGCGGCGAAAAATGCGCGTTTCTTTATTAATGGGGATGTCAAAACCAAAGCGCTTGTTTAATTTATAACGGCCGACGCGGTCAAAGTCATAGCGGTCAAAGCGGAAAAACATGGAGTAAATTAAATTCCGGGCGTTATCTACGGTGGCTAAGTCTCCCGGACGAATGCGCTTGTAAACTTCCTTCAAGCCGTCGGCTTCGTTTTTAGCTATATCTTTAGCGATGGTGGCTTCCAGAAAACTGGTCTCGCCGTCCGCTTCCGCCTCTTTAAACATCTCTTTGAGTTCCGCGTCGGTTTCGTAGCCAAAGGCGCGCAACAGAGAGGTAACCGCCACTTTGCGCTTACGATCTATCCTTACCCAAACGACGTTATTGGCGTCGGTTTCAATTTCCAGCCACGCACCGCGGTTAGGGATTATTTTGGCGCCGTAGTATTTTCGCCCTTTAATCATTTCGGCGGTAAAAATAACGCCGGCCGAACGAATCAGCTGCGACACCACCACGCGTTCAATGCCGTTGATGACGAAAGTGCCGCGCTTAGTCATCAGCGGCAAATCGCCTAAAAACACTTCTTGCGTAATTGATTTGTCTGTTTGCTTATTATAAAGCCGGGCCTGCACGCGCAAGGGCACTTCAAAGGTAATGTTTTTGGCCTTACTTTCTAATTCGGAAAATTTCGGCTGGTCCAAATAGTAATCGTCAAAATATAATTCCAGGTTACGGCCGATAAAATCTTTAATGGGAGAAATTTCGTCAAAAAGTTCGCGCAAGCCTTCTTCAGTAAACCAACGGTAAGCATCTTTTTGCACCTCAATTAAATCCGGCATCTCCATCGCTACCGTCTGCGGCGAAAAAAATTTGCGCTCAATAGTGGCTTTTGCCTTGGCGTTAGACATAATATTTTATTTGCTGCCTAAAATAATTTAAAAAATCTGTCTATTGTTAACAGCCGGCCGCGCGGATTTTGCGGCGTACAAAAAAATATCCAGGTCCTTTTCTTGAAGGCAGGATTAACTAGCGGAAAAATCTACTGGCTGATGGCGGGGGCGGGGTAAAACACGTGAGTTATGTTTGGGTAGTAATTTTAAATTACCTAAGATAATTTTGATAAAAAAAGAAAAACGGCCTCTTGTTTGAATAGAAAATAAGAACCGTTTATTCAGAATGTCGTCTATATACTATAAACCATTTTGTTTGCACAAAAAGTTATGAGATTTTACATCTTACGTAGCCTCATATTAACAATAATAAAAATAATTGTCAATAGGGGCTTTAAAGATTATTTTTATGAAAAATGCAAGAGCACTAATTTTTAAGCTAAAATTAAATAAAATCTGCCTTTTTATGGTATTAATTACTTCTTGTTAATCTAAGTTATCCACACTCTCATATAACACTTAACATGTAACATAAAACATCAAAACAAAAAAAATGATTTGACTAAGTAACTAATAACTTTATAACTCC
>MFFV01000043.1 GCA_001777995.1 Candidatus Falkowbacteria bacterium RIFCSPLOWO2_02_FULL_45_15
AGGGAATGCCAAAACGCAGGTTAAGATTAATTTTGTCAATCAAGATGATGGCGTTTTTCACCACGATGCCGAAAAGCGCGAGCAAACCGATCAGGCCCGGAAAACTCAAAGAGATGCGAAAAATCGCCAGACCAAAAAATACGCCAATCAGCGCTAACGGAATCGTAAGCAGCACTATCAGCGCTTTTTTGAAAGAATTAAATTGGACGATGAGCGTAGAAATAATCAAAATGCCGGCGAGCACCATGGCGGCTAAGATTGAATAAACCGATTCCTGGTTCTGTTCGTTTTCACCGCCGTAAACTATGGAGTATCCTTCCGGCATTTTATAATCTTTTATTTTTGCTTGAAATTCAGCCAAAACCGCGTTGGGACGGGTTGTTCCTTCCACGCCGGAAGAAAGCAACACGGCGCGCCTTTGGTCAATGCGCGTAATGGCGTCAACCGAGGGCTGAAGTTCAATTTTAGCCACATCTTTCAAAAAAACAGAGTTTCCCAGCCGGTTTACCAACTGCAAATTCTGGATGCTTTCCAAGTTCGGAATGGTTTTGGGGTCAAAGCGCGCGGTTATTTTTATTTCTTTGCCGCCTTGAATTACTTTAGAGACTTCCGTGCCGGTGATGGCTAAGCGCAATACGCTGCCTACTTGCGCCGCGTTTAAATTATTCAGCTCAAGCGCCGCCGGGTTTAAATTAAAAGTATATTCCGCCGGCGCGTTCTTAAGGGAAATGACCGGGGTGGCTACGCCTTTGACGGAACCAAGCGCTGATTTTAAATCATGGGCGATTTTATCAAGTTGCCGCAAGTCTTCACCGACGATTCTCGCTTCAAAGGCCGAGCCGGCCGGCGGGCCGCCGCGCGGAGATTCCACGATAATGGTCGCGTTGTTGATTGTTTTTACGTCGGCGCTGATTTGCTTAGCCAAATCGTAAGAAGTGACGTCGCGCTCTTGAGCGTCAACTAAACGCAAAGTAATGCCGGCCAAATTAGAAGTGTCGGTAAAAGAGCCGCCGCCGATAGTATTCAAAGACGCGCCCGCGCGGCCGACCACGGTGGAAAAATTATCAATCGCTTTATATTTTAATAATTTGGCTTCCACCTGTCTGACGATTTTATCCGTTTCTTCAATTCTTAAGCCAATCGGCGCCTGCACGGAAATAGTGATGTAATCCTCGTTGGACGCGGGGAAAAATTCAGTCGGCACAATACCCGTAACTAAAAACGAGACGGCAACGGCGAATAAAACTAACACGGCCGCGATGGTCCGGCGGCGGGTTTTTTTGGTGGCTAAAATTACCCGCAACGCTTTTTCGTAGTAAGGCAAAATTTTATTAAAATGAATTACGCCGTGAATGGCGCGGCTGGACCAATCATCGTCTTCATGCGTGCCTTGGGCGCGCAGTTTCTTTTTGATTAATTCGTCATCTTCCGTTTCCGCCTCCATTAGCTCTTTATTATTGATTAAAACATTCCGGCCGCCGCGCCGATACCAGCGAATTAAAATAACTGCCGCGACTAAGAGCGTCGCCGAGAGGTATGCGTACCATGAGCCCAAAATCGCGCTATAAACGCCGCCGACTGCTAAACCTATGATTATCAGCCAAAAAAATTTACCCGTTAAGCGAATGCGTTCCAATACCGCCGCCAGCGGATGGTTGATCATTAAAGCGATTAAGAGCGAAGCGATTAAAGTTACGGACACGGTAATGGGCACGGATTTGATAAATTCGCCCATAATGCCGGTAGACAAAAGCATGGGCAAAAACGCCCAGACGGTCGTTAAAGTGGTAGTGGTTAACACTACTTTAAAATCGTTTAATACCAAGAGTACCGCTTCTTCCGGCGTGTATTTACCGGTGCGCAAATATTGCTTGGTTGCCGAAACTACGACAATCGCGTCGTCAACCAGCAACCCGAGCGAAAGCAACAAAGAAAATACCGACAAAAAGTTTAAAGTAAGCCCGGCGTAATCCATGACGCCGAAAGTGACGAAAAAAGTCAGCGGCACGGCGAGTCCCGCGACCAAAGCTTCTTTTAAACCAACTAACAGAAATAAAATGCCGCCGACTAAAATAATAGTCAAAATAAAATCGTGCGTTAACTGTTCAAATTGCCGGCCGATAATTTCCGCCATGTCAATATTAACGTGATAATTGATGCCGGGCGGAAATTTCTTCAATAAATCGTTAATCGCGGTTTTGCTTTGGTTAATCGTGGCCACGATGTTGCCGCCGGTTTTTTTTACGATGGATAAAGTAATGGCGTCGGTGGGCGTTTGGCCGTCTCCGGATTGGCGTGAGTAAGTCGTCTTTTTGATTGTTTTTTCCGAAACGGCGGCGACATCTTTTAAGTAAATCAAGCTGCCGCTGTCGCCGTGCGTAATCGGGATATTGGCGATAGCCGCGGCGGAAAAAAGCCGCGCGTCCGAGCGGATGGTGTAATTGAATTTATCGCCGGTAAAAATGCCGGCGGGCAGGGCTAAATTCGTCGCTTTAACGGCTTGATTGGCTGAATCAGGCGAGAGGCGGTAAAAATTTAGTTTTTGCGGGTCGTAAGCGACTTCATATTCAATTTCGTCTCCGCCGGACACTAATACTTCGCGCACCCCGGGAATTTTTTCCAATTCATCCGCAATGTCATCGGCGTACCGACGCATAGCCAAACCGTCGTAAGGCCCGGACAAACTGACGGTCCAAATCGGCTGGTCGTCTAAAGATATTTCTTTCACCTGCGGCTCTTGCGCGTCGGCCGGCAATTCCCCTTTTAGCGAAGAGACTTTGTCGCGCAGTTTGCGGATAGAATCGTCCAAATCCTGCTTGGCTTCAAACTCAACCGTAATCGCCGAGATTGAATTAGCCGAAGTGGAAGTAATTTTATTAATGCCCTTAACGCTGGAGATGCCGGTTTCCAATTTTTTGGTAACCAATTCTTCAATGTCTGCCGGCGACACGCCCGGGTAGACGGTGGCGACGACGGCAATGGGAATTTTTACCTCCGGATTTGATTCGCGCGGTAACTTTTGATAAGAGTAAATTCCCCAAGTGGAAATTAAAATAATCAATAAAACAACCACCCGAAAATTGCTGACGAAAAAATTCAGCCAAGTTTTGCGCAAAGCCGGATTGAACTCCAATTTAGCGAGGTATTTGGAGTCAGAGGATAACTCGGTGTTTTGTTGTGGCTTATTTTCATCGTTCATGTTAAGAAATTTTAATTTTGTGTTTGTACATTTTGCCCCTCTTCCAGCTCCTTGTTCCCTTCCGTGATCACTTCATCCCCGTTGCGCAGACCGCTGGTAACTTCTATTTTTTCCCCTTCGGTTATGCCTAACTCCACGGGAATTTTTGCCGCCTTGCCGTCTTTAACGATAAACACGAATGTTTCGTTGGGCGTGATGGATACGGCCTGCAGCGGCACAAAAAAACTGCCGGCGAGCGGGCCCGCGCTTTGGCTTTGCACCGGCATTTTAACGTCCACAAAAGTTTCGGCAATTAATTTTTTATCCTTGTTGTCATAGGTAATTTCTACCGTGACTTTTTTGGTCATCGCGTCCGCCGCCGGATCAATGCGCGTTACCGCCCCTGCTAAATTATCGTTAATTGCCGCTGGTTGCCCTAACTTTATCTTATAAATATCTTCGGAAGAAATTCCGACGATTATCTTGACCGCGTCATTTTGAGAAATTTCCGCTAGTTTCTGCCCGGCGCGAACCTCGCCGCCCAACTCTACCGATTTTTGAGTAACAACGCCCGCAATCGGCGCTTCTACCGATAAATCAGCGGCTTGCGTTTGGATAATATTAAGCTGGCCGCGCGCGTTGTCTAAGGCGGCTTTAGCGCTAATTAACGCTTGTTCTTTGCCTTTACGCGCGCTGGCTAACGCCGCTACGGCAGTGTCATAGCCGGTTTGCGCTAAAGTAAGCTGGCTGCGGGCAATGTTAACCGCATTTTGCAAAGCGTCTAACTGCTGTTTATTTACTAAATCAACATTTTGTAAACTATTTAAAGTCGCTTGCGCCGCTACTTGCGCGTTGATGACAGTGGAGCGCAAATTGGAAAACAGGCTTCTTTGCGCCATTAAAGCAGAATCAGGGAAGTTGGAATTAGCAATAGTATGATTTAAAACGGCAATGGTCGAATCAATTAAATCTTTCGTCTGGCTAAGCAGTTGCGCTACCGCCTTAACGCCCGCGAGGACATCGTCCGTGTTAACGCCGGCTTTGTCTTGTGCCAAGTAAACCGCTCGCGTTAACGTATATTTATTTTTAGCGTCAGTTACCGTCTGTAGATTGGTTACTCCTAAAGTTGAGCTAATGCCCGGCAATTGCCCGCTGTCTTTATCTTCGCCCAACAAATAATTAACCTGATCTAACGCACTGCTAACGGCATTAAGGTAATTATGGTAAGAAATAACCGCGTTATTTTTTATGTCTTCCTTGTTTTTTTCCTGCAAATTTCTGGCATTGGCTAAATTATCTTCGGCGGTCTGCAGCCCGATGGCAACGCTGCCAACGGATTCCTGCGCGCGCCTAATCCCTAACTCCGCCTGGCGGATGTTTTCGTCTAAAGTACGCTGGTTAGAGTCGTAGCTTAACTGCATATTACCGGCGTTCGTTTGGGCGTTATTTAAATTAGCCAGCAAAGTGCTGTCGTATAAGGAAATTAAAACTTGTTTGGCGGTAACCGTATCGCCGGTTTTAAAATAAACGCCGCGCGCCGTGCCGTTAACCATCGCCACCACCTCAACTTTGCTGTCGGCTTTAACCGTACCGACGGTGGCAATGTTTGCCTGCCCGTTGCCGTCAACGCCTAATACCATCGTTTTAACCTGCGGGGCGACATTAGCGACTTTTTCGCCCTGCACTTGGCCGTTATTTTTTACGAAGTTTTGGAAAACAAAAATTATGCTGCCGATTAAAATAATCGCTAGCGGAATTATAAACCATGAGCTTTTAAACCGATTTTGATTTTGAACGGATGCTTGTTCCAAAAAGTTAGCCATATTTTTTTATTTTTTTTACTTATGTTTAATTAAAGGATGAGCTACTAAATTTTCTAAATTTACGCTTTTTAAATACTGCAAAAAGTCATCGCGCAAATGCATCATAAAATGTACCAGCAATTTGCCGTCGCGATGCCGGCAAACCTCGCACATTAACGCCTTGGCCGTTCTGTCTTCTTCCGGCTTCATGACTTTGATGACTTGATATAAAGTAATTTTTCCCGCCGGCCGGGCCAAAACAAATCCGCCGTTAGGGCCAAAACTGGCTTTGACTATTTTACCGCGGCTTAACGCTTGAAAAACTTTCTGCAAAAAAGAAACGGAAATTTTTTCCGCCTTAGCGATTTCACCGATTTTTACGCTCCGCTTGGTATTTTTCGCTAAATAAATCAAGCCCAGCAGCGCGTACAGAATGGTATTATTGACAACCATATATTGTGGACAAATATTATCTTAGATAATTATACTCTTAAACTATTTTTTGTCAAGGCATTAATTTTAGCGATGATGGTAAATTTAAAAAAGAAGCTGATAACTTAGCTTCCTCCTTATCCGTTAAATTTAAAACAGCCGTCATCGCCTGTATAAATAAACAGCGGCGGCTTTAGCCGTTGGCTTGTCAATTATTCCCGGCTGCCAGCCGGGAATGGGAAAAACATAAGAAACAACGCGCGCGCCCGGCTTTAATTCCCGCTCTAACTTAAATTTTAATTTAGCGGCGATGGAATGCGGCATGCCAAAAAAATACACCGCATCGGCGCCGGATAAATTTTCGGCGAATAAATTTTTCCATCTGAATTGAACGTCAACGGCGCCGATTATTATTTTTTTTAGTTGGCAAATTAAATACAGCGGCAAAGCTAACTCCACGCCGATGGCGCGCGCCTGAAACTGCCGCGCGGCATAAAAAACAACTTGGCCGCTGCCGCAGCCCAAATCGTAAAAAACTTCTCCGGCTTGCAAATTAGCCAGCTTAAAAATCCGCTTTAAATCCTTGCGCCAGCACGGCACCCAGGGAGCGAAAGAAAAACTAGCGTAAGCGTAGGAAATAAGAAGAATCAGTATAAATAATAATAAAGCGTATAATAACCACTCCATTTTAAGAATGTTGTTTTTTTAGTTCGCGGTGAGATAAATAAAAAAATACCGCCAAAAGCAAAAAGGTGTTAAGCGGCGCGAGCCAAAAGGGATATTCGCGGCCGAAACTTTCTAAAATCATAATCGCGCCCAGAAAGCCGATGGTATACATCGCCCCATTTTTTAAATAAACGAATTTGGTAATTACCTTAATGCCTTTAACCGTCATTTCCCTGACGACGAAGGCGCCGATGCCGTTGCCAATAATGATGAGCGGCACGGACATCGTAAAGGCAAAAGCGCCGATAACGCCGTCAATGGAAAAGGAAGCGTCGATTGCTTCCAGATATAAAATTTTGCTCCAGGCGCTTAGCTTGCCGCCTAACAGCTCTTTTTCTTTTTCTTCGGCGTTGCGTTTAAAGCCGTCCGTAATGAAAAAAGCGGTGACGCCGATGGAAGCGGCTAAAGCGAGCAACGGGTTAGTCCGCACGGAAAAATAGATAACGGCGGTTAAAAAAATAGAGGCGAACGCGTAAAACCAAATTGATTGGCGGTGGATAAAGCCTTCCAGAGAAAAAGCGTAACTTTTTTGTTCCAAAAAAATCCAGCCCAAAAATACGAAGAAAAGATAAACGCCGCCGCCCAATAATAGCAGCGGTTTGGAGGTTTCTAACGACTGCGCCACTAATTCGTCGTTGGAAAAAGCCGCGTTGATGACTTCCGTAACGGATAAATCCGGGTTGGCAAACTGCACGATTAAAAACGGCAAAACGCCGCGCACCAAAAAAACAGCGAACAGCAAGCCCCAAAATAAAAAAATCTGGCGGAAACGCTCGGGCATCGTCTTTAAGACGTTGGCGTTGACGATGGCGTTATCCACGCTGGAAATAACTTCAAAGGCGATTAAGCCGATGATAACGATGAGGAAGTTAAAAAACATATGCTCGGGGACATGGATTCGAACCATGATTGACGGCTCCAAAGGCCGCTGTCCTACCATTAGACGATCCCCGAAAGCTATATTTTAATATTACTTAATCTTCTATTTAAATAAGACCTGCCATAACCAGTTTTTAAACTCTTCTCCCTTTTTATAGCATCCTCTTTTACTAAACAAGCTTCATAATAAATAAGCTGCAACGGCCTCCTATTTTTTGTCGATTGTACTAAACCACTTTGGTGTCGAAAAAATCTATTCCTTAAATCATCAGTCCAGCCCACATATAATTTACCATCTCTTTTGCTTTTTAAAACATAAATGTAATACATAACATGCGGGCCAGTTAGACCTGCCCGCAATTGCTGCGCAATAGCGCTGCAGGCGGGCGATCCCCGAATTTTTAAAACAGTCCCGCAGTATTGCGGGGCTGTTTTTAAGATACTATAAATTTTTGTGATTGGCAATTAAATTGCGCCGCAACCCTAATTTAATCGCTGCTATAATAAAAAAACTTATTAAAAAAACATAAACCGGAAAAGCGAGCAAAATAAAATTCCAACTTCATTTTATTGTAAATCCTGTATCTTTTTTTCCAGTTCTTTTTTTTGCTCCTCTCCGATTAAAAATATCTGGCCGCTGCTTTGCTTCTGCACAAAATATTCGCTAGATTTGTCTTTTTTGTCGCCTAAAATTAAAAGCTCGTCAACGCCCTGCCCCATCAGGCGCAGTTGCAGCGCGGGCTTGGCTAAGCCAGTACTGGTAGCAGTCTGATCCGGGATATCGCTTGCTTCTAGTTTAGTGACGCTGTTTAAAAACCCCTCCACCTTTTCCTTGCCTAACCTTAGCAGGGTTGAACTCGCGTGCCAATATGTTTCACCTCGCTTATCCGGCAGATTATTAATGGCAATTGTTTGCGCCGGGTATTGCCAAGTAATGGCATCAATGCCGCTGGTGGATAAATTAAAAATAGTGCGGTCGCGCCAAGAAACTACGTCAAAAGCGCGCACAAAAGTTATCGGCGCGCGGTAAGTGCGCTCATCGCCCTCGCGGCCAAAATAAGTACTGCCGTAATCACTGGCAACCTTACCTAAAATAAATTCGCCTACCGGATTGCTGTCTTGCGATAATTTTACCCGCAAACCAGTTTCGTCGGTAGCAAAATTTTTTTTGTTTTCCGGATTGAAAGAAGCGATGGCTAAATCAGCTTTAATTAAATTAGCCAGTTTTTCCTCCAGCGCGTCCATAATGATTTTTTCCGTCGGCCAGTTGTCCGGCTCGGTCAGCCAAATGTTGTTTTCTTTTTTTAAAGCGTATGTTTTGCCGTCTGCATCGGCTACTTCAATTTTATTGACTAAATTAATATCAACGGCCGCGAGCCAATTAGCCGAATCAGCGGTTTGTTTTTTTGTTTGCCAGCGCTGATACGGCCCGACATACAAATAAGCGCCCAATGCGAGCGCGGCTAAAATTATTATTAAAATTAAATTTTTTTTCATAAACATGGATAATATTTGTCATTCCCGCGAAAGCCATGCCTACCGGCAGGCAGGCGGGAATGACATTAAAGTTCATCCGCAAACCTGGTTTTCTTTCGGCCAAAATAACGCCATAAACCAAAAGCTAAAACGACAACCGTGACGCCGAAAACATTTCCGTATTTTAAAGCGCGCTTGCGGCTGTCAGCTATTTGAGACAGCGGCCGTTCGTTTACCTCTTTGGAGCGAATGGTAATTAAATCGGCGTCCAACGTTACCGAGTCCACGATATTTTGGAAAAAAGTCAGATTGTCCGGATAGCGGCTGACAAAATTGTCTTTGATAAAGTTAGCGTTACTGATGACGATGACGCGCGCGTTGTCGGTTGAGGCGCGATGTTCTCCCGACTCTGAATTTTGGGGAATGTATTCAGCAAAAGCGCTTTTAAGCGGACCGCTTAAACTAACGGCTAAATTATAAACCGCCTTGTTGCCGCTGACGCCAAAATCTCCCTGCGGGCTTAAGTCAAAATTATCCCGCATGGTCCAGGCTTGCGGCGTGGTTTTTGCTAAAACTTCAACTTTAGCTCCGCTTTTATTTTCCGCTACGCTTAACGGACTGGCCCAAGGAAATACTATGCTTTGCAGTTTCGCGACGGCGGCGTTATTTTTGTCCAGCCCGCTCTCCCCCACTTTCACGAAAAACGGATACTGGGTGGTAAAAGTTATAAATCCCTGATTAAAGGAAGCCGTGTCGCTAGCGGCATCCAGTACTAAAGACGGCTCAATATTAAAACCATAGCCGGCAAGCAATTCAGCCGGCGCGGCTTCGTTTTTATTTGCCTGTAAACCATTCGTCACGTTCACGCCGTTGACTAAAAAAATCGCGCTTTTCCCGCCGGACATTAAAAATTGGTCTATGACGTATTGCGCTCGCTGGCTAAATTTGGCGGTGGGGCCGGCCACTATCAAAGTATTAATATCATCGGAGATTTTTTCGCCGCCGGATAAGTCCGCCTCGCGCGTCGCGTAAATTTCGGCTAACTTTTTGCCCGCCGCGCTGATGTCGGAGTCCGCGCTTAATTCGCCGTTGCCGGAAGCGAAAGCTAACTCGGGAAACGCGTCCGCCGTCACTTTTTTAATCGCGCTGGTTAACTGGTATTCCAAATTTTTCGTGTCGCTCACTACCGGAATCGCCTGCTGCTTATCGCCAAAAGATACCACGATGGCTAAAAATCCGTTTATCACCTGGTACTTGTCGTTTTCCAAAATGTTGAATTGCAGCTGCGGAATGCCCAATATTTGCAATTTTTGCTGTAACTCCAAATTATCTTTAGGGTCAATAAATTCAACGCGCAACTTTTGGGGAGCGTAATTTTGGTATTCGGCCAAAATGTCTTTAGTTTCCTGCCGCACGTTCATAAACTGCGGAGGCAGCTCGGCCGAAAAATACGCTTTAATGTTGACTATGTCATTTAAATTCGCGGCGGTTGCTTTTGAAATGTCCGACAAGCTGTAAATTTTACCTTGCGTTAAATCAAAACGGGTAAAAATTTGGTAAGACAAAAAATTCAGCGCCGCGATAATGCCGATGACGATGGTTATTTGAGTACTTAAAGTATATTGCCTCTTAAAATTATCTATCAATTTCATAAAGTAACAAAGTATGTGAAATTATCTTCTTAAAGCAATTATCTCTTTATTCAGCCATAACCATAACCAAATAAACGACAAATAATAAATTATATCTTTAGTGTCAATCACGCCGCGGGCGATATTATCAAAATGCGCGCCTAACCCCAACCACTGCAGTAACGGCGCTAAAACGCGCGGCGCCGTCATAATTACGAAATCATTGCCGATAAAGAAAAACAAGAAGCAGGCGGCTACCGCGGCGATAAAGGCGATGATTTGATTTTTGGTTAAGGACGAAATAAATAATCCTAAGGCTAAATAAGCCGCGCCCATCAAAACGGCGCCCAGGTAGCTGCCGATAATCGGCCCGACATCAACGGCGCCTAGATAAGAAACCGTTACCGGCAAGGTGGCGGTTAAAACTAAGGCAACGACTAAAAACGCCAGCGCGGCTAAAAATTTCCCCAGCACCGCCTGCCAGTCGGTAATGGGTAAGGTTAACAAAAATTCAATCGTACCCGAGCGTTTTTCTTCGGCCCAGCCGCGCATGGTTATCGCCGGCGTTAAAAATAAAAATATCCAGGGAAGCAAAATAAAATAATTGCGCATATTCGCCTGCCCGATGACGAAAAAAGAATTAAAAAACAGCCAATTGCCGACGATTAAAAAAACGGCGATAAAAATATAAGCGATCGGAGAGTTAAAATAGCTAAATAATTCTTTCTTAAATAGGGCGTAGATTTTTTGGAGATAAATTTTACTAAACATATCTTAAAATTTCTAATTATTTAGTCAGCTCCCTAAACACATCTTCCATGCTCGCCGTCTGGCGGTTCAACTCCAAAATTGACCAGTTGTTTTGCCTGACGACATCGGCAATGTGCTCGCGGATATCCAGGCCTGCTTTGGGCCTGATGGCAAAGCCGAAAATTTCTTCGCTTTCGGCGTCTTTATCCAAAATTTCTTCAATCTGCTCCAGCGCCCTTAAAGCCCCGTAAATAACCTCGCGCGGACCTTTGATTTTTACGTAAATCATCTCTTGCGTTCCCAAACGCTGCGCCAATTCGCCGGGCGTTCCCTCGCCGACGATTTTACCTTTGTTAATAATAATAACGCGATCGCAAGTCGCCTGCACTTCTGACAAAATATGCGTGGAGAAAATAACGGTTTTGCGTTCTCCCAATTTTTTTATCAAATTGCGTATCTCCACGATTTGGTTAGGGTCAAGGCCGGTGGTCGGTTCGTCCAAAATTAAAATTTCCGGCTCGTGAATGATTGCCTGCGCGAGCCCCGTGCGCTGGCGGTAGCCTTTGGATAATTCTTCAATTGGTTTGGTAATGACTGACTCCAATCCGCAATCCGCAATCACTTGTTTTAACCTACTGGTTATGTTTTCTTTAGGCACGTTACGAATGTCGGCGATGAAACGCAGATATTCATAAACTTTCATGTCGTCGTACAGCGGCACCGTTTCCGGCAGATACCCAAGTCTGTCCCGAATGGCTAAAGAATCGGCTGTCACATTCAAATCATTAACGTAAACATTGCCCGCACTCGGCGTCCAAAAGCCGGTGATGATTTTCATCGTCGTGGTTTTCCCGGCGCCGTTTGGCCCTAAAAACCCTAAAATTTCCCCATCGCGCACTTCAAAAGAAATGGAGTTTAATATTTTATTGCCGCTGATTTGTTTGGTTAAATTATCAACCTTAATCATAAGATAAAAAAATAATGGCAAGCATTATTATAGTAAAAAATTTGGCTAAAATAAGCAAGGGGCGGCCTGTGGAAAAAATTGAATAATTATGCTACAATGTCAACAATAATCGGAAAGGAGGTAACGGCAATGGAAGAGCCCCGGAAACGACCCGCTCTTTGTAGATGCGCTCGTTGTAAAAAAGAAATGAGCTTTTTGGCTTATTGGACTCCGCCCGGCGCATTGCTCCTGCCGCCTGAAACCAACCAGGCAATTTGTGGCGCTTGCCGCCGGGAACTAATTGCCAGTTTGCTTGCAGAAAGCAAGTTGCGCCATATTCACGCTAGAGACATCACTTGCTGTTTCTGCGGCAGCCAATTCACTACGACCAACAAAAAAACTGGCGGCGTCTGGTTGGTAGAAATTACTGCCAACTTTCTCATCTGTGAAAATTGCCTGCGAGGAATTCCAAAGGAAAATCCGGAACAGGCAACGCCCGCGTCAAACGAATCCAATGCGGGATAAAAAAGCCGCTCTCTCAAAAAGCATCCGAGAGGGCGGCCTTCTCTTTTTTAATCAATTATTTAAATTCATCTAAAACTATGGTGCGGACAATTATTTTATCGCCCCGCTGAATTTTTAAACCTATTTTATTTCCGGGTTTATACTTTTGTATCACGTTAAATAAAGTGTTGCTCCTTTCTATTTTCATGGCGTTAACTTCAATAATTATGTCTCCTTCCTCCAAGCCGCCTTTAGCCGCGGGCGAATCGGCTAAAATGGCCGGCGAGTCAGGGTCGTCTTCCGCGCGAATAATCCAGGCGCCGCTCGGGCGAGGCAAATTCTTCGCTGTTGCTAATTCCGGAGTAAGCATCACGTAACGGATGCCGATGCGCGGCCGCACGATGCGGTTTTGCTCGCGGATGCTTTTGATAACGACTTTAGCGTCGTTAATCGGAATGGCGAAGCTGATGCTTTGCGCGCTTTCGTCAATAGCGACATTAACCCCTACCACTTTGCCCGATAAATCAATCAGCGGCCCGCCGGAATTTCCCGGATTAATCTGGGCGTCTGTTTGGATAACGTTATCCAGCGCTTCCACGTTGCCGCGATTGTCGCTCGCGGCAATGCTCCGGCCTAAGGCGCTCACTATGCCTTTGGTAACGCTGTTTTGATATTTGCCTAAAGCGTTGCCGATCGCCATTACGGACATGCCCTGCACCAATTTATCGCTGTCGCCCAGTTCCACAAAAGGCAAATCTTTGTCAAAAATTTTCAGCACTCCCAAATCTTTCAGCGGGTCAACGCCGATGTATTGCGCGTAGTATTTTTTGCCGCTGTTTAGAATAATTTGGTATTCGGCCGTCTCGGGGTTGCCGGCTTTAGCCACGTGTTTGTTGGTTAAAATGTAGCCGTCAGCCGAGATAATAAAACCGGTGCCGGATCCTGCTTGCTTTTTTTGCTTTTGGGTTGTGGCGCCGTCTTGATTAAAAATAATTACACTCTGGTAATCGTTAATGATTATGCTGACTACCGCGGGCGTTACTGCTTTAATGGCGCG
>MFFV01000044.1 GCA_001777995.1 Candidatus Falkowbacteria bacterium RIFCSPLOWO2_02_FULL_45_15
TAGAATTATGAATTATGAATTGAAACTTTAAAATTTGGACATCGGAAATTGTTTGAAAATTAAAAATTGTCACCGCCATGGCGGGATCCCGCTGCGGCGGAAAAAATTGAAAATTTATATACGCTAATACAAACAATATGCCTGTTGCCAACTCTACCGCCGGATATTGCCAAGCTATTGGACGCTTACAATGCCGGCACTCCCCCTTTAATAAAATAAAACTTATCAGCGGAATATTATCGTACCAGGCGATTGGCTGTTTACAATGCGGACAGTACGAACGGCCTAAAATTGTCTTTTGGCGGCGCAGCCGATAAATCAGGCAATTTAAAAAACTGCCGACACATAAACCAACAATAAAGATAATTAATAGCATTGGTAAAAAATTAAAAATTTTACTGAATGCCTTCCGGCGTCGCCGTGCGCTGCCCCGCGGCCAGCGTCCCGGTTTCTTTTTCTAAAGTAAACGTGAGCGTGTAATTCTTGCCGTCCGCCGAGTTATAAATATAGGAATTGTCCGCCGGCGGCAGCGGCGCCGAAGGCAATTTTTTAAAATAAACGGCGGAACAGCCTTCTTCCGACCCTTGAAAGCCGCTGGCCGTATCGCAGAATACTCCATAATCGGCGCTGCCTAAAACTATTTCCGCCGCGACGGGGAAAGCGTTCTTATTATAAAAATAAAGCTCCAGCGCGCTCTGTAGCTGCCGGACATCCGATACCCGAATAATGTCTCTTGTGGTAGCGCGGCTGTTAGCTAAAGAAGCGACCGTCAGCGTCAGCAGTACGCCCAAAATAAATATCACCACCAACACTTCAATTAAGGTAAACCCCTGACGTTGGTAATTTAATAATTTAGCGCCCATATTTTTAGTTAATGTTTAATTTCGCCTGCCTTTAGTATACCATAAACCGCCGTAATATAAAAAACTTCTCCTCTTTGGTCTAAGCCGTTAAGGAGAAATTTTTTATAAAAAATTTTAACTTTATGCCTAGCTAGCGCAGGCGCCGGGAGTGATGGTGCCGCCGGCATTAATATGATTCAAGCCCTTAGTCAATCCGCCCACTCCTTCTTCCAGGTAAAAACAAATTTCGTAATCGCTCGTGCTTTCCGCCTTAGTCATGGCATAAGCGCAAGTAGCGGCGCTAGCCGCACTGCAAGCCGCGGTTCCGCTCGAGTCGGCAATTTTGCTCCAATCAACTCCGCCGAATGTGCCGCAAGCGGTCGTTAACTCTCCCACCGCGTCGCATCCGTCCGGCAATATGTTATAGCCGCCGCTAGCCGTGTTAGCCGCTTCCATTTCAATCACGTTGCTCAATTGTTTAACGTCCGAAACGCGCTTGGCGTCGCGCGCTTTGCCGCGGGCGCTGTTGAGCGAAACTACCGCCATCGTGGAAAGCAGGCCGATGATGGCAATCACCACCAGCAATTCAATGAGAGTAAAACCTTTTTGTGTGGTTTTCATATCTCACCTCCTAACTTTATGTGGATACTGTTACGTAACCCACAAAGTTAAATTATAAAATTATGTTATTAAATTAATCTTTAGTTAGTTTCATTAGGCTTATCCACATTATACCATAAATAACCGCCCCCCGCTAACTTTGGCTTATTAATAAACTTGCCCCTCAATATCAATGGCGTGCAATCTGGCGGTCCAGCCGGCAATGTTTGTTTCTAAATAAAAGTAAATCTGCGCGTTAGCCACATTGGTGCTGCCAATATTCAGCGAGTACTGGCAAGGCGAACTAGCTCCGGCCCGGCAAATAGCGCTCGGGTCATCAGGATTAATTACGCTCGGGTCGCTGAACAGCTTTAAGGCATTGGCAACGGATTCCGGGCCAGTACAGGAGCGAACATTCTTTTCGGCCGAGGCGGCATTGCAGCCCGCTAAATCTAACGGCCGCGTGCCTTCCGTAGCGGCAATAGCTAAAACATTAGCCATTTGCCGCACGTCGCTTAAGCGCTTGGCATCGCGCGCTTTAGCGCGGGCGTCGTTTAAGGACACTACTACCATTGACGATAAAATACCGATGATGCTGATTACAATCAGCAATTCTATCAAGGTGAAACCTTGATGGTTAGCTATTAATTTTTTCATAGTTATTTCTTGGATGTTAGTTAATTTAGTTGCTTAGTATTATTTTTTATCCATACACCTTCCAGAATACCCCCACACCAAATTTTGGTGTGGAGGAATGCCCAGCGGTGAAGGTGTTTGGATTTATTTAAAATTGATTAGCCAGGTTATACATCGGCATAATAATGGCGGCGACCATAATGCCGACTCCGATGCCCATCAGTACCATAATCAGCGGCTCCATCAAGGTGACTAAATTAGCGACTAAATTATTGACTTCGCGCGCGTAAAAATCCGTGATGCGCTCTAAAATGATGTCTAATTTACCCGTCTTTTCTCCCACGGCTAACATCTGGGCAACCATTGACGGTATTTCCTTGCTGGCACTAAAAACGCTTGAAATTGAGCTTCCTCCCTCCACTTCCTGTTTAGTCCGCATAATTAAATCATGATAAACGCTGTTGCCGACCACATCCGCCGCTATTTTTAAGCTGCTCGCAATCGCTACGCCGCCGGCAATCAGAGTATTCATTGAGCGCGTAAAACGCACGATAGCGATTTTTTGAAAAAGTTGGCCGAAAATCGGCATTTTCAATTTTAGATAATCA
Organism: Candidatus Falkowbacteria bacterium RIFCSPLOWO2_02_FULL_45_15; assembly: GCA_001777995.1. Lineage (GTDB taxonomy): Bacteria > Patescibacteriota > Patescibacteriia > Patescibacteriales > XYC2-FULL-47-12 > 2-12-FULL-45-10. The sequence continues at coordinate 2,687 of MFFV01000044.1, forward strand.
ATTTGCCAGCGGCCAACCGCTGTTTTGCCGTAATACTTTACGGCGGCTGCTAATCCGGCGGCTATTAAAATTACGAGCCACCAATAACTGGCGGCGGCGTCAGAAACGGCCATTAAAATTCTCGTGGCCAAGGGCAACTGCCCGCCCGACTCGGCAATAACGGCCGTCAATTTCGGCACTACCCAGACAACCATCACTCCGCCTACTCCGGTCAAACCGACCAACACGAATACCGGGTAAATCATCGCCCCGCGGATTTTATGCATCATGTCATAGTCTTTTTCCATCTCATCCGCCAAATAATTTAACACTTCGTCCAGTTTTCCGCTCGTTTCCCCCGCGCGCACTACGTTCACGTAAAATCCGCTAAATATTTTCGGCCGCGCCGCAAGCGCGTCCGAAAGTTTTGAGCCGCCGTTCACTTCGTCCGCTATTTCCGACACTACTGCCTTTAAAGCCGGGCTGACCGTTTGGTCTATTAATACTTTTAACGCCTGCACTACCGGGATGCTGGCCGAAATCATCACCGAAAACTGACGGGAAAATATCACCACCTCTTTTGCTTTTATCCGGTTTAAAAAGTTTAAATTAAAATTCAGCCCTCTTTTTCGTTTAATGGTCACCACTTTAAGATTATGGTCAACCAGCAGACTAACCGCTAATTGCTCGTTGCCGGCGTCAATCATACCCTGCTTGATATGGCCGTCGGCATCTTTAGCTTGGTAAGTAAAAATTGGCATAAGAAAACATCCCGCTATTTGATTATTATTTTAAAATCGTCTTTGCGCGGAGCGACGGCTAAAGCGTCTTCCTGGCTCACCTGACCGGCGCGCACTAAATTGACCAGCGCCTGCGTCATGCTAATCATCCCCTGATCGCCTGAAGTCTGGATAATGGTTTCGATTTGTTTTAATTTTCCTTCGCGGATGACTGATTTTATGGCGGACGCGCCTATTAATACTTCCGCCGCCAAAACCGTCCCGCCGCCGTTTTTCGGCAGAAGTTTCTGGATAACGATTCCTTCCAAAACATCGGCTAATAACATCCGCGCCGAATCAATCTTGGCGCTAGCGTAACAATTAAGTATCTTCTCTATTACTCTGGTCGCGGTATCGGCGCTCATCTCCAACAACACTAAACAATTAGTAGAGGCTATCTCTAAAACCAAAGGCAAGGCATCGGTAAACTGCTCCTGGATATCAGCCACCGCTAAAATATCAATATCCTCTTGCTGGCAATACCGTAAGCCGTCCAGCAGGGATTTTACGTCCCGGCCGATAAGGCGCTGCTCAATCACGCTTTCTTTGCTAATCAGGAACATTTCAATGGGATTTTCTAAGGTTAAAATGCGCTTGCGCTGGCGCTGGTTGACATGCTCCAGCATCGCCCCGATAGTGGTGGTTTTGCCGCTGCCGTAAGGGCCGGCGACTACCACCAAACCGGAGTTTAAAGAGCTCAAGTCAGCTACTGCTTTGGGGACGGCGATAGCGTCTAAACTGCGAGTTTCTCCCGCAATGAGGCGAAAAGAAACGGCGAGGAGATTTTTTTGATAATAAATATTTATCTTAAAGCGCCAGTGCCCCCCTAAAGTTTTTACCGTCGTCAACTCCCGCCTGTCCTCCAAAATTTTTTTCTCTTCCTCCTCTAAAAAAGAATTAACCATCTGCGCCAGCAGCTCCTGTTCAATAAGTTTTTCTTCGGCTAGTTTCAGTAAACGGCCGTCTTTACGAATTACCGGAATACTGCCGACTGACAAATGCAGTTCTGACGCCTGTTGTTTGGCCGTTTCCGCCAGTAAACGATTGAATAAGATGTTATAAACTTCCATAAAAAACCGGGTTATATTTTCAACACTGATTTTACTTTAGCTACCACCTCCTGCGGCATAAAGTGCGCTTTAATCAAAAAATCTTTAGCTCCCAATTCCAGGCCCTTGGTTACCTCTTCTTTCTGGCTTAAGTTAGTCAATAAAATAACCGGGATATTTTTGGAGCGCTGGTCTTTATTAAGCTCTTGCAGCACTTCAAACCCGCTCATTTTCGGCAACAGCACGTCTAATAAAATCAAATCCGGCGCTTTTTCTTTCGCTAATTTCAACCCGGTAGCGCCGTTGTCGGCGATAAAAACTTCAAAGCCATCGGCGCGAAATTTATCGGCGTACATGTTAAGCAAAAAATTATCATCCTCCACTAATAGTATTTTTAGTTGTTTAGCCATACGCGTATAATGTTATGCTAATCTACGAATAAATACCAATCTACTAATCGCGAATAATTTATAATTAGCAATTCGTTGATTAGCATTTATTAGCGGATTAGCATTATAGTTCTAGTCGCTCATCACCCGCAACACCTCTTCTATGCTCGTAATGCCTTGTAAGGCCCTAATGATTCCGTCCTGCTTAACGGTGATAAACTTCTGCTTTTTTAAAACTTCCGATTTATAGTTTAGTCCCTGGCTGTTAGCGATCTGGCTTTTTATCTCATCGTTGACGTCCAGCACCTCGGCGATGGAAATTCTGCCTTGGTAACCGGTGTTGCCGCAACGGGCGCACCCCTTGCCTTTATGCAGCTGCCGGCTGGTTGACCCCGAGCTTAAAATAGTGGCCTCAAATAATTTTTTAATTTTATCGTCAACCACGTCGTAAATTTTTTTTATTTCCTCCGCGATGTCGTCGCGCACGTCCTGGCTTATTTCTTCCTTGATTTTACAAAAATTGCAAATGCGGCGCACCAGCCGCTGCGCTAAAATTCCGTTTAAGGTCGAGGCCAACAAGAACGGCTCCACTTTCATGTCGATTAAGCGCGGAATAGTGCCGATGGCGTCGTTAGTGTGCAAGGTTGACAGCACCATATGCCCGGTCAAAGCGGCGTGAATGGCCAATTCCGCCGTTTCATTATCGCGGATCTCGCCGACCATGATAATATCCGGGTCTTGGCGCAGCAGGGCGCGCAACCCGGTGGCAAAAGTAAAACCCACCTCTCCCCTAATCTGCGATTGGTTAGCCCCGTCCAAATAATATTCCACCGGGTCTTCTAAGGTTGAAATGTTCACTCCCTCTTCGTTTAAGATGCTCATGGCCGCAAACAAGGTGGTTGATTTGCCGCTGCCGGTCGGGCCGGTAACTAAAAACAAGCCGTCGCTTCTTTGGATGTTTTTGTTAATTACCTCTAAATTCCTCCCCTCATAGCCTAAATCCTCTAAAGTAGGCGCCCCTTTGCTGACATCCAGTATTCTCATCACCACTTTTTCGGTTTCAATGAGCGGCAAAATGGAAACGCGAAAATCAATCCTTTTATTGTCAAAACCTAAGCGGATGCGGCCGTCTTGAGGGATTCTCGTTTCGTCTAACTTTAAATTAGCCAGCACTTTAACCCTAGCGACGATGGAGTTGTGCACGCTGACCGGCAACACCAAAGAAGTATGTAAAATGCCGTCGATGCGATAGCGGATCCGGCTTTCGTTTTTATACGGCTCAATGTGGATGTCGGAGGCTTTGCCTTCCACCGCGTGTTTTAAAATAACCGAAACGATTTTAGAAATAGGCGCGGCTTTGATGACGCCTTCCGTTTTTTCCTCTTTGTCCATCCCGGCCGCTTCTCTTTTTTCTTCCGCTTCTTCCGCCCGCGCTTTTAAAGCGACTTCCACCTCTTCCGCAATCGTTTGGTATAAATTAATGGCCTTGTTAAAACTTTCCGGGGAAATGACGTAGTACTTAGCCTGATAGCCTGATTCCGCCGCTAAAAAATTAACCGCTTCAATGGCTTTCAAGTTGCCGTAATCCAGGATGCCGACGTCAATTTGGTTAGCCGCTTTATTAAAACAAATGACTTGATAATTCTGCGCTACCGGAAAAGAAATGACGTTTAAAACGTCTTTGAGAATGCTTTTGTCCGCCAAATTAATGTAGCTTATCCCCCAAATTTTCGCTTTGCTCGCCGCTAATTTTTCGGCGTCAATAACCTTTTCCTTAATCAAAACTTCTTCAATGTTTGAGCCCCGGACTTGGGCGATCTTTTTTAATTCCGCCAGCCGCTCCGCGCTGATAACTTTATCCGCTAATAAAACGTCTAAAATGTCTTGTTTACTGTTGTTGGCCATACCAAAGTCAATTTTCTTTACTAAAAAGGATTCTTATTGCCTCTAGTTTGAATTTCAATCGCCTCGGCGTTGCTGCGCAAATTTCTCCATTTATCGCTAGTGATAAAATCAAGCTCGCGGCGGACGTCCTCTCCTCCCAAATCGACCGTACTGGCCAGGCCGTCCGTTTGATAATAAGCTTTGACAACTAAAATCGCGCTTTCCTCTGGCGGAGAGTACTTGACGGCCTGCGCGTCAATTAAGCGCAAATTATTTTCTAAGCCGGCTAACAAGCTTTTCAAAGCGGGGTAACTTACTCCGCTGACTTCAAAATCAACCGTTACCGCTTCCGCCTTGGCGCTTGGCGCGGGCAGAGCCGCCCCTTGATTATTGCCTGCTCCGCTCTCGGTAAGGCCTCTGCCTTTGCCTGCTCCGCTAAGGCCGCTTTCATCTTCTAAACTGATGGATTTCAGCAACATCCCGTTAGCCGCCACAATTTTATTAATTTGCGTTACTAAATCCCTTTCTTCGCTTTTAGCCGGCAACATTTGCCCGATTCTTTCCCTGTCGGCCGGGCTAAGATTAACGTAACCTTCTTTTATTTGCCCCAGCTCCTTAATTTGCGCGTTAAGTTCGGCGATTGTTTCCTGTTGGGCTTTATCTTGCAAACTAATTTCTGCCCGGCTGCTAAAGACGGCTTTAACGTTTGGCTTCAATAAGAACCAATAACCGGCCCCAAAAATTATTATCAACTCAATAATAATAAGATGATAAAAATAACGCTGCCATATTACCAAGAGGCGGCTGGTTTGCTCGGCGGTTCGGTCGTCAATCGTCGCGGTTGTTTTTGATCGTGGGAGCGGCTGCTTTTCCATAAATATTACTCTTTAGCCTGAAAAATTTCCGGCTTAACTTTTAAATTAACTTCAAAAGAAATTACCTCTTGTTCGCTCTTTATTTCTCCTATCGTTTGCGTTTCTTTCTTAATAATCGCTCCGCCGGTTTTAGCGGAGAGGGCATAAGATTGCTCTTCCTGCCAAACTTTCAGCTGCGCGCTAAAATCTTTAAAATTCCGGGCTTTAGCCGGTAAAACATATTCGCCGGTTAATTCGCCTTCAAACTTATCGTAATAAATTCCGGGTAAAGTATTATTTTCCAAATAATTAAAAAAATTAGTCCAATAAACATGGCTGTTTAAAATGTCTTTTGCCGCGACCACCCGCTGCCGCAGTCGGTTCAGCTCCGCTACCGCCGCCCTTAATCGCTTTAACTCCGCCTCTTGAGCGGAAATACGCTGGCTGACTGGCGAGGATAGCGTATCTTGCTTGCTTAGCAACCAAAGCATCCCCCAGGCGCCGCCGGTAATCAAGACGGCTAAAATAATAACCGCCGCGTTAATCTTCGCCGCCCGCCGCCAATTGAAAAAAGTCAGCCCTTGCCCTTTGATTAAATTCGTTCTCAAGACGTCTGGGCTGCTCTTAACTTCCTCTTTTAACTCCGCCGTCAGCCGGGGTTCGTTTTTAGACGCTGCCGGAACGACAAGGGGCGGCGCCGATACGGGAGCGGTAAACGTCTCGTCGGGCGGCGCCGATCGGACTAATTTTTTAGCCGCCGGCCGCTTTAATTTTTGCATTAAACTTAACCAAGGATGTTTTTCTTTAGCCGCCGGCTCGCGGTTCAAACGCTCGCTGCTTAAATTGAACCCGGCGGTTAAACCGTCGGCTGCTTTGGTTATTTTACTCATGGCCTCGCTTGCCGGCCCCTCGCTTTTAGGTTCGGCTCGGACATTACCGCCGCCGCCAATACCCTTGATGTGTTTCAGCAAGCTTGCTCTCGCCGCCTGCATATTAAGATTGCTTCGGCTCAAAGGAGCGGCGTCAGTAACCGCCGCGAAATCAGCGCCATCCGCTCCCTCGCTTTTTTTAAACAGCTTAAACAACCTGCTCGCTGCTTTTCTGGCGAACGAAACGGCGTCTTTGGGGGCGGCCGGGAAAGTTTGGCTCGCGCCGGGCGCCGCCGCCGGATGAGAAAGCTCCACCGCTTCTCTTTCTTTCTTTACGGTCTGCTTTCTTTTTGGCCGCTCCTCGGGGGGGAGAAAATTAATGTCGGTAGACATGGGGATGTTTTAGTTAAAAGTCTAAAATCCTTAAAGTCCGTAAAACCAAACGAATTTTTAGATGGTTTCCCTTAACGCCAGCCCGACCGCAATCGCCATCTTCGTGCCCATTTCATCTAAAGCCGGTTTCAAATCCAGGGGGTAAGACAGACGCGCAAACGGGTCGCCAATAATAACTTTGGTATCTAAAATAGTGCTTAAATAATTGTCAATGCGTGGTAAGTTCGCGCCCCCGCCGGCCAGTATTACTTTTTCAATCTGCTTGTTATTTTCTTGCTGAAATAAATTCAGCGAATATTTTATTTCATTAACTATCGGCGCAATCGTATTGGTGATGATAGCCGGCAGTGGAGTGGCCGCCTGGTCGTTAAGGGATGAGCCTAAATCCAACTTAAATTGTTCGGCTCGCTTAAAATCCACCTTTAAGCTGTCGCTAATTGCTTTAGTGACCATAATGCCGCCGGAATTTAAACTGCGGCTGAACATCGGCAAACCATTGGCAATAATGGCGATGTCCGTATTCACCGCCCCTAAATCAACTAAGGCGACGACTGAGCCGTCTATCCCCACTAAAGAGCGGATGAGGGAAAATATTTCCGTTTCTAAACTTAATAAGTTTATTTTCGCCTCTTTAAAAATAGCGACGTATTTTTTGACTAATGATTTAGGCGCACCGGTTAATAAGACTTTGGTGTTGCCGTTGGTTTGGCCGTCCGCCTCGTCCCGCGATACTGCGGGAGTCTGCTCGGCTGCGGACGGAGTCTCGGCTAAAACTTTCCAGTCCAAAATCATCTCTTCTAAATCAAGCGGCATCACTTTCTTCGCCTCCCCCATCACCGCCGCCGCTAAATCTTTTTTATCAATATGGTTTAAACTTAAAACCGAAGAAAATACCGAAAAACTAGGCAACGCCGCCACGGCATTATTATTTTTTATATTAGAGCGGCTGCATATTTCGGTAATTAAGCGAGCGGCTTTGGCGGTATCAATAGACAAATTTTTTGCCGAGAAATCACTGGCTTCTTCGCTGTAGCCGTAGTTCACTAACGTCGCCTGCCCTTTAATCTTTCTAATCTCTACGATTTTGACGCTAGTTTTTCCGATGTCCACTCCTAAATAGCTCTGCGGATTTTTAAAAATATTTTTAAACATAATTCAATTTTGCTAATAACTCCGGTATAGTTTATAATAAATTACAGCTAAGCCTCCGCGAGCGGTTATCAACATAAGGTAATTATATTTATTTTAACATATTTGGCGGTAGTGATGCAACTATTCTCAAAGCCAAAAATTGGTTTTATGTTTTATGGTAATAAATTATAAAAAAATTATTCTGATAGTCGGATTTTTACTGGGGTGTTTATTCATCGGCTATCTTATTTACGCTTTATTTTTTAAGTCAACTCTGCCCGCCGTTACTACGGAGACGCCGCCGGCCGCTTCATCGCTGGCGCAGCTGCCTAGCGCTAAAGTTGGCGCTTCCGGAGCCGTCGGCGCTGATGCGGGAACCGGAAAACTGCCGAGCGGAGAAAAAGCGGCGCCGTCCGAAACTCCCCAATCCTTGGGCCAAGAAGCGGCCGTCGTCGCCCAAGGCGGCTTAACGCAGACGACTCTGCTTAGTTCAGTGTCAAGTTTCGCTTCCACTCTTAGTGATAACGGCGCGGATATTTATTTTTATAGTCGTAATGACGGCCAATTTTACCGCTTAAACGGCACCGGGCAAGCAACCGCCTTAAGCGACAAAAAATTCTTTAACGTGGCGCGCGTCAGTTGGGCCGCCAATAAACAAAAGGTGGTGATGGAGTACCCGGACGGAGCCAACATTTTATATAATTTCCAAACCGGGCAACAGCTGACTTTGCCCAAACATTGGCAGGACTTTGACTTTTCTCCCCAAAGCACGCAAATAGTGGCTAAAAGCATCGGGCTCAACCCGGAAAATAACTGGCTGATTACCGCCAATGAAGACGGCTCGCAAGCCCGCGCGATTGAAAATTTAGGAGCCAACTACCCCGCGGCGTATTCTTCCTGGTCGCCGAATAATCTCTCGGTAGCTTTATTTACGGAAAGCATTGACTTCAACCGCCAACGGTTATATTTCATTGGCCAAAACGACGAAAATTTCAAATCAACGACCATTGAGGGCCGCGGACCGGAATTTAAATGGACTCCTTCTGGCAGCCGCCTGCTCTATAGCGTCTATAGCGACGCCACTAATTTAAACCCGAGTTTATGGGTGGTGGACGCTCAAGGCGAAAATATCGGCGCTAATCGCCAAAGTTTAGGAATCCAAACTTGGGCTGATAAATGCGCTTTCTCAAACGAAACCGTTGCTTATTGCGCCGTGCCTGTTAATTTACCGGAAGGAGCGGGCCTGTTCCCGGAACTCGCGCAAAACACGGCTGACAGCATCTATAAAATTGATTTGACTACCGGCTCTTATTCTCTAGCCGCCGTGCCAGACGGCGCATACGACATCCAAACGATAATTGTTTCTGCGGACGAAAGGCAGCTTTATTTTACCGACGGCTCAACCGGCAATATACATAAAATGAGACTTAAATAAAAATATGCCAAAAAAACCTGGCTCTTTCCAAATAACATTCATCTCTCTATCTCTCATCTCACTCTTGCTATTCGTCATCTTTCTCTTTATCGTCTATCCTCTAACTTTTGGCGCGAGCAAAAATGACCAACGAACGGATGCCGGCAGTTTTTATTTCAACAAAAATTTTAACGACATCGACCCCCTGCTCACGGCCGTTCCTACTTTAGACAAAATGATTACCGGGCCGATCATTACCGGCCTTGACCCAAGTATGGGCGCGAGCGACGCGCCGGTGAATATCGTTGTTTATACCGATTTTACCTGCTGGTACTGCGGCCAAACCGTAGCGGACGCGCGCGCGGTGCGGGAACAATTTCCGGATAAGGTAAAACTGACGCACAAAGATTTCCCGGCGGCTGATAAACAATATAAATCGTATCAGGCGGCGGTTGCCGGACGATGCGCGCAGGCGCAGAATAAATTTTGGGAGATGAGTAATTTGCTTTATCAAAATTACAACAACTTGAGCCAAGTTTTGTTTAACTCGCTTGCCCGCGAGCTTAAATTAAACCAGCCGCAGTTTGAGCAATGCTTAACTAACGGCGCCGCCGCTGCTTTAATTGACGACAACATCAAAGAAGCCAACGCCCTGCGCATCAACGGCATCCCAACGGTATATGTTAATAAACAAGAGATTATGGGCAAGGTAACTCATGAGGAGTTAAAGCAGGCGGTAGAGGAAGAGCTGAAAAAATAAAATTTTTAAACTAATGTCCAACTTATTAAAAACCGTTATAATTTTTATTTTCACATCCGCTCTTTTTTTTTCTTTCGCCAATTTTGCTTGGGCGACAGAAACCGGCTTAACGCCGCCGCAACTGCAGATTAATATTCCCACTTTAGATTTATCCAGCTGGACCGCGAACAACAGCGGCAACTGGCTGGGGCTTTACATCAAAGCAATCTACCAATATGCCATCGGCATCGTCGGCATTTTAGCGGCCGTAGTTTTAATGTTCGGCGGCCTGCTTTGGCTCACGGCCGGCGGCAACACCGGCCAAGTTACCGAAGCCAAAGAATGGATTAAAGCTTCTTTGACCGGCTTGATTTTAGCTTTATCATCGTATATGATTTTGTATGTCGTTAATCCGGATTTGAGGATTTTTCAGCCGCTAAATATACCTTCTATTAAGAGTACGGGCACAAATAACGCTACTAATAATTTAACGCGCAGCGGTGATCCTCTTAATTTAACTGGCGTTCAAGATAACCGCAGTTTGACTAAAGCTTATGAAGGGATAGGATTATATCCGTACCCGGATTCGCTTGGTAACCTAACTATTGGCTATGGTCATAGATTAGGTGCTAATGAAAATTATACTACTATTACTCAAGAGCAGGCAGAAAATTTCTTTAATGATGATTACACTATAGCTATGCGAACCGCTCGATCAGTATCTATTAGGGATTATGGCATAGACTTTAATACTCTTACCCCGGCGCGACAGGGAGTGTTAACTGATATGGCTTTTAATATGGGTAGAGGGGGGTTAGCTAGCTTTAGCAGAATGTTTGAAGCAATTAATCAACAAAATTGGGTCCAAGCCGGAGCGGAAATAAGAGACAGCACATACGCCGGACAAGTTAGGCAGCGTTCCGACACTAATGCTAATATTATGGCGAGCGGACAACTACCATAATAATATGCCAAAGCTAACGACAATTTATGCCTGTACTCGCTGCGGCGCCCAATCTCCAAAATGGTCAGGGCGCTGTTTAGACTGCGGCGCTTGGGGCACAATGCAAGAAGAAACGATTGACAAAAAAGAACAAACGCCAACGAACTTGCAAGTTACGCCTGCCCAAACTACCGACTTAGAAAGTATGGCGGCAGAAAAGTTGGAACGACTTACTACCGGCATTTCCGAGTTTGACCGCGTTTTAGGCGGCGGCATTGTGCCGGGCAGTTTAGTTTTAGTTGGCGGCGAGCCGGGCATTGGCAAATCAACTTTGATGCTGCAGGTAGCGGCAAGCGTCTCGGGCGCGCTGTATGTCAGCGGCGAGGAGTCAGCCGCCCAGATAAAATCGCGGCTTATACGCCTCCAGCTAAACAGCCGTTTACAATTTTCCGCGGAAACCAATGCGGAAAAAATAATCAGCGCCATTTTAAAAATGAAACCGCCGCTTGTTATTATTGATTCAATCCAAACGGCGTATTCCTCCGACGCGCCAGCCGAAACCGGCAGCGTCAACCAAATCCGCGCCTGCGCCGCCAAACTGTTGCAAATTGCCAAAGAAAATAATGTCGCCATTTTTATCACCGGCCATATTACTAAAGACGGGCTGCTCGCCGGGCCAAAGACGCTGGAACATTTGGTAGACACCGTTATTTATCTGGAACAGCAAAAAAATAAAGACTTCCGTATTTTGCGCACCGTTAAAAACCGCTTTGGTTCAACGGACGAAATCGGTTTGTTTGAAATGACCGGCCTGGGCTTTAAAGAAATAATTAATTCTGCCGGCGTATTTTTAGATGAGCGCGCTAACGCGCAGACCGGCAATGCGGTGTCCTGCGTGATGGAAGGCACGCGGCCGTTTTTGGTAGAAGCGCAGGCGCTCGCGACTAAAACTGTTTTTGGCTATCCCCAGCGCAAATCCGCCGGTTTTGACCTTAACCGCCTGCAGATTTTAATCGCCGTTTTAACCAAACGCGCCGGCGTTAACTTAATGGCGCAAGACGTGCATATTAATATTGTCGGCGGGCTTAGAATAACCGAAACGGCTTTGGATTTAGCGGTTTGCGCCGCCATTGTTTCCAGTCTCTTAAACCAAGTTATAGACGCTAAAACGATTATTTTGGGCGAAGTCGGCTTAGGCGGCGAAGTGCGTTCAGTCCATAAGCTTGAACAACGGCTGGCGGAAGCGGCGAAATTAGGGTTCAACAAAGCGATTATTCCGCCAGTTAACGCGGAAGCTAAATTGGAGTTGGTAAAAATTAACAATGTGGGAGAGCTGGTGAAATACATCACCGGGCGATAATTTTATGCTTTTACCCCAATCCTTCTACGACCGCCCCACCCTTCAAGTCGCCCGCAATTTATTGGGGGCTGTTTTGTGTCGGAAACTAGGCGACAAAATAATTCGCTGTAAAATATCAGAGATAGAAGCTTATTTTGGTTTTAAAGATTTAGCCTCGCACGCAAGCCGCGGCATAACCCAGCGTAACGCGGTAATGTTCGGTCCGCCCGGCTACGCTTATGTTTATTTCACTTACGGC
>MFFV01000045.1 GCA_001777995.1 Candidatus Falkowbacteria bacterium RIFCSPLOWO2_02_FULL_45_15
GGTAGTGGCGATTATTATTGTTTTTTCTCTGGCCTTGCGCTTAGGAATAAAAAAAATTCCCGGCAAAATACAGGGCGCCTATGAGATGGCGATAGAATGGTTTTTAGCCACCTTTGATTCCATTACCGGCTCCCGCGCCAAATCCGCGCAATTTTTTCCGCTGATTTTTGCTTTTTTCATTTTTATTTTATTAAACAACTGGTTCGGACTTTTGCCGGGGGTAGGCACGATTGGCCAAGTGGTAGTGGAAGACGGCGAGGAGGCGTTAGTGCCGTATCTGCGCGGCGGCACGGCCGATTTAAACACGACTTTAGCGTTAGCGTTAATCGCGATTATCGCTTCGCACCTGTTTGGAATTTTTAAAGTCGGGGTCTGGAAGCATTTTAACAAATTTATCAATCTTAAAGCATTGGCAGAAATTCCTAAAAAGGCGGTAAGAGAGCCGACGGTAATTTTTGTTAATCCCATTCAAGCTTTCGTCGGTTTGGTAGAAATTGTCGGCGAGCTGGCTAAAATCGCTTCCCTGTCCTTTCGTTTGTTCGGCAATATTTTCGCGGGCGAAGTGCTGCTTGGGTCTTTAGCCGCTTTGGTCGCCTGGCTGGTGCCGATTCCGTTTATATTTTTGGAGCTGATCGTGGGAGTAATTCAGGCCTTGATATTTTCAATGCTGACGCTAGCGTTTCTTACCATTAACACCAGCGCGGAAGAACATTAGAAAAATTTTTAATTTTTTTATTTTTAAATAAATCTTAAATTTTAATTCCTGCCTGCAGGTTTAAAAATTAAAAATTAGGATTTAAAAATTTGTAAAACATGAAGGTTAGACCGACGTTAAATAAACAATTAAACCGTCGATTAAGTAACTAACTTTCATAGAAAGGATAAAAGTATGGATTTCACAATGTTAGCCAAAGCGCTGGCGATTGGCATCGGCTCCATCGGCCCGGGCCTCGCTATCGGCAAAATTGGCGCTAAAGCGATGGAATCAATCGGCCGCAATCCGGAGGCAACCGGCAAAATTTTAGTGCCGATGTTGCTCGCGGCCGCGTTTGCGGAAGCAATCGCCATTTACGCGCTGGTAGTGGCGTTTTCCATCAAATAGTAGTTTTTCAGACGAGAGCCGATTTTTTTTGGCTCTCGGAGTAAGATTATTAAAAAATTGCGTAATATGGGCGAAGTCATCTCCACTTTCCACATTGACGTTAGATTGTTAATCGCGCAGGCGGTTAACTTTGCCATAGTTTTTGTAATTTTATATTACTTTGGCATTAAGCCGCTGATGAAAATTTTAACCGAGCGCTCAAAAAAAATTGAGGACAGCTTAAAAAACGCGACGAAGATTGAAAAAGAACTTCAGCAAACGGAAAGCAAACGCGCCGAAGTGATAAAAAAAGCCAAACAGGAAGCTAACGAACTTTTAGCCGAAGTGGAGCGCCAAGGCGAAGAGCGCCGGCACGAGATGACAGCCAAAGCAAAAGAAGAAATTGCTAAAATTGTCGCTAAAACGAAAGAAGATTTAGCGATTGATAAAGCAATAATGCTCAAGCATGTAAAAGAGGAGGCGGCGGAAATGATTGTGAACGCGGTGGAAAAAGTTTTGGGTAAAAAACTTACTAACGCCGATGACAAAAAATTTATAGAAGAGGCGGTGCAAGAGGTTAAAAAATAAAATAAATCGTCAAATTATGAAAGTCAGCTTTAAACAATACGCTCAATCGCTATACGAAGTTGTCAAGGAAGCGGAATCCGACGGCGATATTAAGGCGGAAGTTGAAAATTTCGTAAAAATAATCGCGGCGCGAAGAGATTTAGGCAAAACGGAGAGAATTATCGCGGAGTTTGAAAAAATTTGGAATGAGGAACGGGGAATAACGGAGGGCGAGTTAATCAGCGCCAGAGAATTAGATAAAGAAATCGTCGCCTTGTTGCACAGTTACCTCGTTAAATTGCTGTCCGTGAAAACAGAGGTTAAATTAGAGAACAAAATTGATAAAAGTATTTTAGGCGGGTTTGTGGCAAAAGTTGGCGATACGGTGGTTGACGGGAGTCTAAAAAGGCAGCTGGCAAGTTTAAAAAATAAATTAGTTAGATAAATGTCATTGCGAGTCCCGCAGTATTGCGGGGCGAAGCAATCCCGTGAAATCTGTAACGGGATCGCCATGTCGCTTCGCTCCCTGCCTGCCGGCAGGCAGGCTCGCGATGACAATAATAAATATGCGAACCAAAGAATTCATCGTCGAACAATTAAAGCAACAAATCAGTGATTTTAAAAGCGAAATTAAGGCAGAAAAAGTCGGCACGGTCGTAGAAGTCGGGGACGGCATCGCGCGTATCTCCGGTTTATCCGAAGTAATGTCCAGCGAAATGTTGGAATTTGATTCTGGCGGAGAAAAAATTTACGGCGTGGCGCTCAACCTGGAAGAAGACACGGTGGGGGCTATTATTTTGGGCGATTATTTGAAAATAAAAGAAGGGGATACGGTAAAATGCACGCAAAGAATTTTACAAGTGCCGGTCGGCGAGCAAGTTATCGGCCGCGTCGTTAATCCGTTAGGGCAGCCCTTAGACGGCAAAGGGAAGATAAAATCCGATAAATTTTATCCGATTGAAAAAATCGCGCCCGGCGTAATTACCCGCGAATCAGTCAAACAGCCGGTGCAAACCGGCATCAAGGCAATTGACGCTATGATTCCGATTGGGCGCGGGCAGCGCGAACTTATTATCGGCGACCGCCAAACCGGCAAAACCGCGATTGCAGTTGACGCCATTGTTAATCAACAAGGGCAAGGAATGAAATGCATTTATGTGGCTATCGGCCAAAAAGAAAGCAAGGTCGCGCGTATCGTGGCCGAATTGGAGCAGCGCGGAGCGCTTGCCTATACGACGGTTGTTTTGGCTGGCGCCTCCACGCCCGCATCGTTATCCTATATCGCCCCCTACGCCGGCTGCGCCATGGGCGAATATTTTATGGATAAGGGCGAAGATGTTTTAGTGGTTTATGATGATTTAAGCAAACACGCCGTCGCTTACCGCCAGATTTCGTTGCTCTTACGCCGGCCGCCGGGGCGCGAAGCTTATCCGGGCGACGTATTTTATTTGCATTCAAGATTACTGGAGCGCGCGGCGAAGTTAAATAAAGATTACGGCGGCGGCTCGTTGACGGCGTTGCCGATTATTGAAACGCAAGCCGGCGACGTGTCGGCCTATATTCCCACTAACGTCATTTCCATTACCGACGGGCAGATATTTCTAGAAACCGATTTGTTTTACCAAGGCATCCGGCCGGCGCTGAACGTCGGCATTTCGGTGTCGCGCGTCGGCTCCAGCGCGCAGATTAAAGCGATGAAAAAGGTGGCGGGCAAAATGAAATTGGACTTTGCCCAGTACCGCGAACTGGCCGCCTTCGCCCAGTTTGGCTCGGACTTAGACGAAGAAACCAAGAAAAAATTAGAGCGCGGCAAACGGCTGACGGAAATATTCAAGCAGGGCCAGTACGCGCCGGTACCGGTGGCTAATCAAGTGTTGATATTTTTCGCGGCTAACGAGGGACTGCTGGATGACTTGCCGGTAAATAAAATTCGTGAGTTTGAGCAGGGTTTGTATAAATACGCCGACGCGCACGCTAAAGCAGTTCTTAGTGAAATTGCCAAAACGGGAGAGTTGAACGATAAAATAATTGAGAAAATGAAAAAATTAATTATTAAGTATAAAGAAGGATTCATGACAGATTAACTTGGATATTAGGATATAACAAAGCAGGAATTTAACAGTAATTGAGTAGTAATTTTGTTATTTAAAAAAGAAAAAAGCCTGCCGCGGAAAGCGACAAGCTGTATTTCCCAAAGTGATTAATGGATAATTATCATGGATTGGGTTTGCTGTTGGGGGGGTCTCTATTAATAGCAAAAGCCGATCCCCCGCTAATCACAACGAGACTGGCATAGAATATAATTGGGAAGTCGTTCGGAAGAAAATAAGTTGCAATTACGCCTCCCAAGATGCCTACTAACCAAGATGCTAACACAATTTTTTTGTTTATCATGGCGTCTCTTTCTCCTTTGCAAATGAAATGAACGTGAACACTAATCAATTTTTTTCCATCCCATATCGTCGAGACAGAAGCGGTAACTATGCCTCATATTATGTATATCCCCAATAGGGGTGACTAATTCTCAGTCCTGCCCGAAATGTATTGACACAAAAAAACCCAAGAAAAAAAAGAGGAAAGCGAATAAATAGAGGTTAACATTCTAAAGAACAACATTTTTGCGCAAAGACCAATCTTTTCTCTCATTATTTTATCCATTATCTTATCACCTTTCCTATCGTTTTGTTTCTTATATTTTATTTTTAGCATATTATTTATATTTTGTCAATATGGCATCTACGCGCGACATCACCCGACGAATAAAATCAGTCAAAAACACCAAAAAAGTTACCAAAGCAATGGAGCTGGTTTCGGCTGCCAAAATGCGCAAGGCCGTGGAAGCCGTGTTGAAAACCAGAAGCTACGCTAATTTAAGCTGGCTGACGGTAATGAATTTAGCTAAAATAGCGCAGAAAGACAACAGTCTGCACGAACTGTTAAATCAGCGCCGAGAGGTAAAAAAAGTCGGCATTATTTTAATTACTTCCAACCGCGGACTCTGCGGCGGTTTTAATTCCAACATAATTAATAAGGCCGTAAATGACCCCACCCTAACCCCCCCCTTAGTAAGGGGAGGGGAAAAACCGGAAGTTGAATTTGTTATACTGGGGAAAAAAGGCGCGGTGGCGCACCGCCGTTTCGGGTTTAATTTAGCGGCTGAATTTGCCAAACCGGATGTGGTTACGCAAGTAGCCGAAGTATTGCCCGTAGCGAAGATGATTATCAAAGATTATTTGGCCGGCAAATATGACAAAATAATGTTGGCTTATACCGATTTTATTTCGGCCATTAAGCAAACGCCGAGGGTTAAACAGCTTTTGCCCATAGATTTAAGCGAGGCGGATGAACGCTTGGGCACAGTCGGCAAAGGCGACAATATTAATGAAGTTAAAGAAATTATCGCCCAAAAGCAGGAAAAATATTTTGCCGGACAAGAATATATTTTTGAACCAAATCCCAAAGAAGTTTTAAACGAAATGATTCCCCGCTTGCTGGAAATACAAATGTTCCAAGCGCTGCTGGAATCAAACGCGTCCGAACACAGCGCGCGGATGGTAGCGATGCGCAGCGCGTCAGACGCGGCTGACGATATGGTTGATGACCTGACGCTTTACTACAACAAAGCGCGGCAGGCAAATATCACTCGCGAAATTGCGGAGGTAGTGGGCGGCGCGGCGGCGCTACGGAGTTAATTTATATAGTAATGATTCGTGGCAATTAGTTTTTTCACTAATCACTAACATAAAAAAATACTATGTCAAATGTCGGGAAAATCAAACAAATTATCGGCGCAGTCGTTGACGTTGAATTTGACGGCGAACTGCCAAAACTTTACAGCGCGCTTGCAGTAAAAAACAAAGAAAAAAAGTTAGTGCTGGAAGTTGAACAGCACATCGGGCAAAACCGCGTGCGCACGGTCGCCATGGGTTCAACTGACGGCTTACAGCGCGACATGGAAGTAATTGATACCGGCGCGCCAATATCCATGCCGGTCGGCGAAGAAACTTTGGGCCGCATTTTTAACGTTTTAGGGGAAGTAGTGGACGGAGGCAAAGAAGTGAAGACGGCTAAAAAATATCCCATTCATCGCAAAGCGCCGGAATTTACCGAACAGTCAACCAAAGCGGAAATTTTGGAAACTGGCATTAAGGTCATTGATCTAATCTGTCCAATAGTAAAAGGCGGCAAAGTCGGACTCTTTGGCGGCGCGGGCGTGGGTAAAACCGTCATCATTCAGGAATTAATCCATAACATCGCGCACGAGCACGGCGGCTATTCGGTATTTGCCGGCGTGGGCGAACGCACGCGCGAAGGCAATGATTTGTACCACGAAATGAAGAACTCGGGAGTGTTAAACAAGGTAGCGATGGTTTTTGGCCAAATGAACGAGCCGCCGGGAGCGCGTTTGCGCGTCGGTTTAGCCGGGCTGGCAGTCGCCGAATATTTTCGCGATGAAAAAAATCAGGACGTTTTGATGTTTATTGATAATATTTTTCGTTTCACGCAGGCAGGAAGCGAAGTATCCGCGTTGCTCGGACGGATGCCGTCAGCGGTCGGCTATCAGCCGACTTTAGCGACTGAAATGGGCGAATTGCAGGAGCGCATTACTTCTACCGACAAGGGCTCTATTACTTCGGTGCAAGCGGTATATGTGCCGGCGGACGACTTGACTGACCCGGCGCCAGCTACCACTTTCGGCCACCTTGATTCAACGGTTGTGTTATCGCGCGCTTTGTCGGAACTGGGAATTTATCCGGCGGTGGACTCGCTTGATTCTTCCTCCACTATTTTAGACCCCAATATCGTCGGCGCCGAACATTACCGCGTGGCGCGCGAAGTGCAAAGAGTATTGCAGCGTTATAAAGATTTGCAGGACATTATTGCGATTTTAGGAATGGAAGAGCTCTCCGACGAAGATAAATTAATCGTGGCGCGCGCCCGTAAAATCCAGAAATTTTTAAGCCAGCCGTTTTTCGTGGCGGAAGTTTTTACCGGGCACGCCGGCGCTTATGTCAAGTTAGCCGATACGATAAAAGGCTTTGCCGAAATTTTAGCCGGAGAGTATGATAATGTCAGTGAAGATAAATTTTATATGCGCGGGGATATTAAGGAAGTAAGAAGTTAGAAGTAAGAAATTGTCATTGCGAGGAGGAGTCTGCGACGACGAAGCAATCCCGTGAAATATGAAAACAATTTTTACTATCAGCTTTGGCGATTTTGCCAGCCAATCAGATAGAAGACGAACTTAAGGTGATTTGATGAATTTTTATGGAGCGATAGAAAATTTTTGAAAATAAAAAAGGCCAGGTAAGTGGCCTAAGATAAAGAACAAAGGTTGCCATATAGTATTAAAGCGTCTTTTGTAGATTCGAAACAATGCGCTTTAATCGTGGTGGAGCTTCATCTGGAAAACTAAAATCTTTTTTGTGTAATTCTGCTCCGCATTTTTTGCATGGAGGCAGCCGGTCTTCAATCCACAAAATAATTGAATCCCGCAATTTTCTATGTGCTTTATTATTGTGACCGCACTCTGGGCAAGTGAAAAAGATCGCAACAGTATAAGAAGCCATTTTAGTCTCTCCTTTATGTCTAGAATAGGAATTTTTTTGAAAGGAAATTAAATAATATATGCATTATCGCCTATAATATAAATTATGTCAACTATTCATTTTGAAATCGTCACTCCGGAAAAAACAGTACTGAAAGAAGAGGTATTGCAGTTAACCGTGCCGACGAAGATGGGAGAGATTACCGTTTTGCCGCACCACTTTCCGTTGGTAGCAAGTTTGCAGGCAGGCGTAATTGAAATTAAACTGCTTGATGGTAAAGTGGAAACGGTCGCGTTGTCCGGCGGTTTTATTGAAGTGTTGCCGAATAAAGTCGTTATTTTAGCCGATACCGCCGAGCGAGCGGCGGATATTGACGAAGCGCGGGCGGAAGAAGCGCGGAAGCGCGCGGAAAAGTTGATGGCGGAAAAAAGAGAAGACGTTGATTTCTCCGCCGTGCAGGCCAAAATCGCCAAAGAGCTGGCGCGCGTCAAAGCGGTGCGGCGGCATCGCAGCCGGCCTGGCGCAAAAATAGAATTTTAATTAATTTTTTTTGCCTATAATCAAAAGTATTGAAAATAAATACATATTTTTTATGCGCAATGAACAACCAAGTATGGAACGACATCATGGTTTGACCAAAGAACAAATTGAGCAAGAATTTCAACAACAAAATCGTTTGTTGGAAAAAATTTATGAATCGGGGATGCAGGCATACATTCAAGACACTCCAGATGTTAATAAAGCTTTTAATCTTTCCGACCGCGATTTGCGCTGCATAGACGAGGGTACCCCCGGCGGTTTGCACGGCGCCGGTTCAGGAATATTGCTGGGGTCTGGTACGGCCGCTAAAATTTATAAACCCGCCGGAGTTACCGGCGTTTACAGCCATGAAGGATGCGGCGCCGCCGCGTTATACGCTAAAGAAAAAGGTCTTCCCGCAGACGAGGCAGACGAGCTTGGCCGGCAGTTTGCGCAGGAGCTGGCTGCAAAATTAGGAGTGCCATACCAAGGGCACATCAGCTTTGGACAAATGCGTCGTCCGGAAGCGCCGCATATCGCCAGAGTCGCTTACTATGACGGCACGGGCAGTTTTGATTATTCAAAAATAAAAGAACTTCCGCCCGGATTTATCATTAGCAGGCGCTGGCTGCCTGAAGGTAACGCCCAACAGGAACTTAAAATAGCCATTGACATTGCTTTGGGGCAGCACGGCTTCGGAGGGTTAATTGACGATAAAAATCCATTTGTGATAAGTCCCATCGGCAATCAAGATTTAACGGTAGAGGATTTGGCGCAGGAAATCCAGTCGCTCGCCGCCGAATACGGAGGAAGGGTCAAGGTTGATGGTTTCAGCGCGCCCGACCGGAGGGAACGAGAAAGTAATTAAAAAAAATGTTTTCAAAATTGTGCCATACATAAAATACCCGAGTTTTTGCTCGGGTCTTTTGTTGCCTTATCAGACTAATATCGCTATACTAATTTATATGTATAATCTCAACAAACAACAAAAACAAGCCGTGGAACACACCGGCAGCCCGCTGCTCATCATTGCCGGCGCGGGCACGGGAAAAACAACAGTGATTACGCAAAAAATCGGCTGGCTGGTGGAGCAAGGATTAGCCAAAGCGGATGAAATTTTAGCGCTGACATTTACCGAAAAAGCCGCCGGCGAAATGGCCGAGCGGGCAGACATGCTTTTGCCGTACGGTTACTTTGATTTATGGATAATGACTTTTCATTCCTTTGCCGAAAAAATTTTGCAGCAGCACGGGCTGGACATCGGCTTGCCGACGAATTTTAAAATTTTAAACGAATTTCAGCAGTGGGCGTTAGTGAAAAAGAATTTAGATAGATTTAATTTAGATTATTACCGGCCGCTGGGAAACCAGACCAAATTTATTTCTGCTTTGTTGCAGCATTTTTCGCGCGCCAAAGACGAAGACATCAATCCGGCGCAATACTTGGAGTATGCCGGTTCGTTGAGAGAAAATATGGATAACATGCTTAGCGGAGCTAAAAATATTAAATATTCAATATTAAATATTGCCGATGAACATGGGAAAGTGGATAAGGCGGTAGCTGAACAGGAAATTGCGCGCATCAATGAAGTGGCGAACGCTTATCATGTTTATCAGCAGTTGCTGTTAGACAACAGCGCTTTGGATTTCGGCGATTTGATAAATTATACTTTGCGGCTGTTCCGCGAGCGGCCGCTCATTTTGGCAAAGTTTCAAAAGCAGTTTAAATATGTTTTAGTAGACGAGTTCCAGGATACCAATTGGGCGCAGTACGAGCTGATTAAATTGTTAACCGGATGTAATAACGTTTCTGCAAAGAACAGCTACGGTGATTTAAAAATTAATCCCCACCACTCCCCGACCCTCTCCTCAATAAAGGAGGGGGAACTAGGGAAGATTATTTCTGCGACGCCGGGCGCGAATTTAACGGTGGTCGGCGACGACGACCAGTCAATTTTTAGATTTAGAGGGGCGTCAATGAGTAATATTTTGCAGTTTAAGCGGGATTATCCGCAGGCGCAGGAAATCGTGCTGACGCAAAATTATCGCAGCACGCAAAATATTTTGAATACGGCTTATGAATTCATAAAGTTGAATAATCCTAATCGTCTCGAGTATCAGCTCAACAAGGATGGTGAAGAGCGGGATGCTAATAAAAAAGTTGACAAACGGCTGCAAGCGCAGACCAAGGATGCCGGCATAATTGAAGTTATTCAAGGGAAAAATTTACCGGACGAAGTAAATAAAATAATTGCCAAAATTGTCGAATTAAAAATTAAAGATAAAGAGGCGAGTTGGAACGACTTTGCGATTTTGGTGCGGGCGAACGCGAGCGCGAAAGAATTTAGTAACGCGCTGGAAATAGCCGGTTTGCCATACGTATTTTTAGCCTCGCGCGGCTTGTACAGCCGGCCAGTAATTATGGACCTGATCGCTTACCTTAATTTGCTTGACAATTATCACGAAAGCACGGCCTGCTATCGGGTCTTAAACATTCCGGTTTTTAAATTCAGCCACGAAGAAATTATCGGTTTTTTAAATTTAGCCAAAAAGAAGGCTTGGTCGCTGTACGAAACGATTCAGTATTTAGCAAGTTTTTCCCAAGAGTCGGGCGAAAAGATAAAAATTTTGTTAAATTTGGTTAACAAGCATACTGTCCTGGTAAAAGTCAAAAAGGCGAGCGAGATTATCTTTGCCTTTTTAGGCGACAGCGGCTATTTGAAATATTTAAGCGCGCAGGAGCCGCTGAAAATCAAAGAAACCATGCGGGAATTGAACGCATTTTTAAAGCGGACGAAAGAATTTGAAGCCGAAGACGAGATCGGTTCAGTTAAAAATTTTTTGTCAGCATTGGCGCTGGAGTTGGAATCGGGCGAAGAGGGCGCTCTGGCGCAAGATCCGGAAGCCGGGCCGGAAATGATAAAAATTTTAACCGTGCACGCGGCCAAGGGTTTGGAATTCAAATACGTTTTTATCGTTAATATGGTAGAGTTGCGTTTCCCCACTACGGAACGCTCGGATCCGATTGAGCTGCCGGACGCGTTAGTAAAAGAAATTTTGCCGGAAGGCGACAGCCATTTGGAAGAGGAGCGGCGGCTGTTTTATGTGGCGATGACGCGCGCGAAACAAGGTTTGTATTTTTCCTGGGCGCCGGATTACGGCGGCACGCGGAAGAAAAAGCCGTCGCGGTTCTTAGTGGAAGCAAATCTCGTAACGGATAACATCCAACGCCCAACGGCAAAAGTAGAGACGCAAAATTTTGCGTCTCTGCAAAATGCTCCAAAATTTAACTTAAATTTGCCAAAGCCAATCTATGAACCGCCGAAATTTTATTCTTACACGCAGCTGCAGTCTTACGACAAATGCCCGCACCAGTATTTCATTGACCATGTGCTGAAAATTCCCAAACCCGGCAAGCATTTCTTCAGCTTCGGCCAGAGCATGCATTTGACGCTCCAAAAATTTTTTGGCGCTGTTATCCAAAGCCGGCAAGCAACGCAAACTGATTTGTTCGGTAATTCCGTTTTTGCCAACGCAGCATCGGCCGTGTCTTTGGAACAATTACTAAGGTTTTACGAGGAGTCGTGGATTGACGACTGGTACGAGGATAAAAAGCAAAAAGAAGAGTATTACAAAAAGGGCAAAAAAATTTTAAAAGAATTATTTGCTAAATACAATGGCCACTGGCCTAAAGTCATCGGACTGGAACAGGGCTTCAAATTGCGCATCGGCGGGCATTTGTTATACGGAAAAATTGACCGAGTTGATGAGCTGGAAAGCGGGATCCAGATAGTTGATTATAAAACCGGCCAGGTAAAAGACGAAGATAAGATAACTAACGACCAAAAATACCAGTTGCTGCTGTATCAGCTGGCCGCGGCGGAAGTTTTAAGAAAAAAGCCGGCTAATTTGCAATTTTACTATTTGGAAAAAAACAGCGAGCTGAATTTTTTGGGCAGTCAGGGCGATATTGCCAAAATGCAGGATTGGGTAATAACGACGATTAAAAAAATTAAGGACAGCATCAAACGCAATTATTTTCCCCATTCTTCCGACCCCTGCCGGTATTGCGGTAAAAACAGTGAAATAGGGGAGATAAGTAGTCTATAAAGTCCATAAAGTCTAAAGGTTCGCTAACGAATCAAACCCGTAAGCGCTATTTGAACTTATGTTCCATGATTTAAAACATTTGATCGCCAATGCCGTGCAGCGCGCCGGCGTCAGCCGACAGGTGGAAGCGGCGAGCGTGGTTGAGTTATTTAATCGGCTGGCGCCGGAAATGTTGGGTAAGACAATCGCGCGCGAGGCTAAAGCGGTGTACGTGAGAAATAATATTTTAACGGTGGAATGCGGCTCCTCGCTCATTATGCAGGAACTGCGCTACCGGGAGCCGGAAATTATTCAAGCAATCAATCAACAGGCTGGCGGCCGGGCGGTGGAGAAGATAAGGTTTATGAGTTAGACAAAGAATTTTTATACTGTCATTCCCGCTTTCGCGGGGATGACACAACAGCGAGTCGCTTGTGGCAACTAATAATTTTTGTTAAAGTATAAGTAGCTAACTAACTAACAAATGACCCTCAAAACATATTTAACCATCATGCTGCTCGGAACCGCCATTTGCTGGGCGGCTTGGGTAGTGGTGATAAACAGCATTGACCCGGAAACAACGAACCTTGTCGGTTTGCTGTTATTTTATTCCAGTTTATTTTTAGCCATCGTCGGCGCGAGCGCCATTTTAGGTTTTTTAGTGCGCTTTATTTTATTGCGCCAGGAGTTGGTTTTCCGCCAGGTAGTGAGAGCGTTCCGGCAATCTTTTTTGTTTGCCGCCGTCATTATCGCTTCTTTAATTCTACAATCATTCCATCTTTTCACCTGGTATAACGCTCTATTTTTAATTATCGGCTTAACCGTGCTGGAATTTTTTTTAATTAGCTACAAAAGAGTTTGAAAATTTGTCAGTGCGAGCCTGCCTGCCGGCAGACAGGGAGCGAAGCGACGCGGCAATCTCATGAATATAGCAGTTGGCTATTTTGACGGGATTGCCACGCCCCTGCGGGGCTCGCAATGACATGAGGAAAAAATTGCCAAAAATTTTAATAATTTTTTTTGCCGTTGTTTTTATATTACAAATAACAGCCTTATTATTTTTATTGATTAACCCCGCGGCAGCAATTGAATTTACGCCGCAAGTTGGCATTGGCAATGATTTCCAGGCGGGAAGCGCGGTAACGGTCGGCGGCGATACGGTTGCTAAGTACATTAAAGCAATTTACCAATACGGCATCGGCGTGGTTGGAATTTTGTCGGCAGTAGTTTTAATGTTCGGCGGCCTGCTCTGGCTTACCGCCGGCGGCAATACCGGCCAGGTAACGGAAGCAAAAGAATGGATTAAAGCGAGCTTGACCGGCTTGATTATTGCTTTGTTTTCCTATATTATTCTATTAACCATTAATCCGGATTTAGTGCAGTTTAAGACGCTTAATATCACGCCGATTCAAAAGACATCGGAAGAAATTGCGTCAGCTTGCGGCGGTCTCGGACAAGCGTGGGGCTATTATACAGACGAAAGTGACTGCGCGGCGTGCGGCGGCGTGGATGCGTGCGAAATACAAACGGCTAACGATGTGCAGTGTTATAAATGCAAATTCACTTCTTGCCCAGCCGGTTACCAGGATTTAGGGGAGGAAATGACACAGCAACAGGCGCAATCCGCATGCGAAAGCACTAGCGGCGGGGCGGCAACAGCATCATTATATAACATAGACGGCCATGGATGCATAAAATGTTTATGCCGAGGAACACAAGATCCTAAACTTGCTTGTGGGCAAGAGGGTAGTTGTACGCCTACTAGAGGAGCCGGGTCGCGGATAAGCACGATTGGTACTTTGTGCCCTGACCCAAACTACCCCTTATGTAATGTTGAAAGAAGGGCGTGTTACGCCCGCACTATTAATACTTGGCCCCCTGATCCAAATGTGGTAGGTATATATACTAATCAAGTTGAAAATATCAACAGCCAGGAGGAATGCAATAATCAGTACAGCAGCATACTTGTTAATTTACAAAATTACAGCACCAGTAATCCCAATGCGAGATTGGACGTTAACATATCATGGGATTCAAATACAAAAGTTTGTAGCGCCAGAATAGTGGTACAATAAGCAAACTCCAATGAAAAATAAATTACAACAATTTAAGCAAGATATTTTAAGGCAACTGGGAGAAGTAGTTGACATTTCTTTATTGCAGGAACTGGAAAAAAAATATTTAGGCCGCAAGGGCGAGCTGACTTTATTGTTGAAAGATATTGGTAATTTGCCGGCGGAAGAAAAAAAAGCCGTAGGGAAATTAGCTAATGGAATCAGGGCAGAAATTCAAGCAAAATTAGCGGCCGTTAAACAGCGATTGGGAGTTAGTCAAGCTGATAAATTTTTTGACGCTACTTTGCCCGGAGAAAAAATTAAGGCCGGGCATTTGCATCCTTTAACGCAAGTCCAGCGCGAACTGGAAAAAATTTTTACTTCAATGGGTTTTATGGTTTTGGACGGACCGGAACTGGAAAGCGATTATTATAATTTTGAGGCGCTGAACATCCCCGCCCATCATCCGGCGCGCGACCTGCAGGACACCTTCTATATTGACCATAAAAATCAACGGGGCGAATACGATCTGGTAATGCGCACTCACACCTCTTCGGTGCAGGTGCGGGCAATGGAAAGATACGGCGCGCCGCTGCGCTGCGCGGTGTTAGGCAAAATTTACCGCCAGGAAGCGACTGACCAGCGGCACGAACACACTTTTTACCAAATAGAAGGTTTGATGGTGGATAAAGACGTTTCAGCGGCAAATTTAATGGCCGTGCTGCAAACAATGTTCGTACGCCTTTTTGGCCCGGGAGTGAAAATACGTTTGCGGCCCGGTTATTTTTCTTTTGTTGAGCCGGGCGTAGAAGTGGAAATGAGCTGCCTGCTTTGCCAAGGGAAAGGCTGCCCGGTATGCAAGCAAACCGGCTGGGTGGAAATGTTAGGCGCCGGCCTGGTTCACCCCAATGTTTTGCGCTTTGGCGGCATTGACCCTAAAATTTACTCCGGCTTTGCCTTTGGCACGGGCATTGAGCGGCTGGCGATGATGAAGTACGGCATTGACGACATCCGGTTGTTCCACTCCGGCGATTTGCATTTTTTGCAACAATTTTAATTTTTAATTTAACGCCGTATGCCGGAATTACATTTAGGCCCCAAAATAGAAAAAATTTCTCCCCGGACTGAAGGTAAATTAGTGGACCTTAAATTAAAAGAGTTAGAAAAAACATACGAAGCCATTGACAGAGATGAAAGTAAACAACGTAAAATAGCCTTAGCCGCCTTATTGCAAAAAGTCGCTGATTATCTTAAAGAAATTTACCCTAATGATTGGCAGTACGCAGCCGTTCGAAATTTCTACCAAACGGTTTGGCGAGAATATAAACAAATTAGCCAAGACGAACAAAACGATTATCAGGAAGCTTTGGCAGACGCCGAGCAGGCAGTAAAAGAATCACGCCCCTCTGCCGCTGAAACAGAAGACGAAGTTGAGCCGACGGAGAAGGTATAAAATTAAAAAATAAAAGGAGATTGGAATTATGTTAATATCGTTGAATTGGCTTAAAGATTTTATTAATGTTCCCCCGCAGATAACTCCAGCTAAATTGGGGGAGCTTTTAACTTTGCACACGGTTGAGGTGGAAGCGGTAAGAAAGTTAGGCGGAAATTTAGCTAAAGTGGTAGTCGGCGAAATTATAAAGTTAAAGCCGCATCCTAACGCGGACCGGTTAAAACTGGCTACCGTTAACATCGGCAAAGAAACCAAACGCGTGGTTTGCGGCGGCAGCAACTTGTCCGTAGGCATGAAAGTCGCTTTTGCTAAAGTCGGCGCGCGGATAAGATGGCACGGCCAAGGAGAGTTAATGGAATTGCAGCCGGCTGAAATTCGGGGCGTTAAATCAGCCGGGATGATTTGCGCGGCAGCAGAGTTAGGTTTGGAAAGTTTATTTCCGGCGAAAGCAGAACGAGAGGTTATTGATTTAATAAAATATCCCACCCCCCTAACCCCCCCTCAAAAAGGGGGAGAGAAAATTCTGGGTAGACCACTGGCTGAATTTTTAGGATTAGACGAGGTGGTGTATGAAATTGACAATAAGTCAATGACCCATCGTCCGGATTTATGGAGCCATTACGGTATGGCGCGGGATTTAGCGGCAGTATTGCCCTCACCCCTAACCCCCCTCCCACTTCAGCCGCTCGGGCGGCTTCGCGGGCGAGGGAAAATTAAGTTGGAGGTAAAAGTGGAAGATAGTAAATTGTGCCCGCGGTATATGGCAGTAGCAGTGGATAACCTAGAAATCAAACCATCGCCGGAATGGATGCGGAAACGGCTGGCGGCTTGCGGCCAGCGGCCGATCAATAATATTGTAGACGTCAGTAATTACGTGATGTTAGAGCTGGGACAGCCGACCCATGCTTTTGATTTATCACGAATAGCCACGCAGACAGTCACGAATAGCCACGAATGTAATATTGTGGTGCGGCGAGCGAAGAGGAGCGAAACCATCACGACTTTGGACGGGCAGGAAAGGAAATTAGACGCAGAAATGCTCTTAATCACTGACGGCAAAAATCCGGTAGCCATCGCGGGCGTGATGGGCGGCCGCATATCCGAAGTTGATTCTAATACTACCGGCATCGTAATTGAATCGGCTAATTTTAATCCGGTTTCCATTCGCCGCACTTCCCAAAAATTAGGATTGCGCAGCGAGGCGTCAATGCGCTTTGAAAAATCGCTTGACCCGAATTTATGCGCCGTAGCGTTGCAGCGCATCGTTAGTTTAATTAAAATCAGTTGCCCGCAAGCGGTCATTACGAGTAACTTAGCCGATATTAAAAATTTTAAATTAAATCAGGGGCCGATCAAGCTTGATTTAAACTGGTTAAACAAAAAGGTAGGCGCCGAAATTCCCAAAGCAAAAACGATAAAAATTCTAAAAGATTTAGGATTTGAGACCTCACCCTCAACCCCTCTCCTTAGTAAGGAGAGGGGTAAAAGGGGAGAGGTAATAAACGTAAAAGCGCCGACTTGGCGCGCGACTAAGGATATTTCCATTCCGGAGGATTTAGCGGAAGAGGCGGCGCGGATTTACGGCTATCAAAACATCAAACCAGCCGCTCCTCAAGTTTTAATGCAGGCGCCGGCAGCGAATGCCGAGCGGGAATTCATCAATCGGCTAAGAGACGTTTTATCCGGCCCGGCGGCGATGACGGAAGTTTACAATTATTCTTTCGTTAACGCCGGGCAGTTAGCTAAGCTTGGGATAGGAGCTCACTCGCACATTAAATTGGCTAATCCGCTGACGCAAGATCATACTTTACTGCGGCAAAGTTTGATTCCGGCTTTATTGCAAAATGTGGCTGCCAACCAGCGCCAGACGGCCGAAATAAAAATTTACGAAGTGGGCAGAGTATTTTTGCCGGCGGCGGGAGAATTAACCAAAGGCGGGGGCAAGCAAGAAAAGTTACCGCAGCAGCCGATAAAATTAGGCTTAGTTTGCGCGGGCAAAGAAGAACGGGAACACGCCAATTACTTCAAATTAAAAGGCATCGCGGAGCATTTGGCGGGCAGTTTAGGCCTTCAGTTTGAGTTTAGCCCATACTCGCAACCCGGAGGCGGCGCCGCGGCCAAGATAACATCAGAAAATAAAATAATCGGCGCTGTTTATTGGCATAACGACGCTTCCTTGAGGGAAGCGGGCATTAAAGTCAACACGGCCGTTTGCGAGTTTGATATTGCCGAATTATTTAAGGTCTGCCAGCCAATGGGAATTAAAAAACATCAAGCAAAAGATAAGTTTCCTTATGTGCGGCGCGACATGGCTTTTGTGGTAAACGAAAAAATATTATATAATGATTTCAGGCGGACGCTATTAGCCGCCCATTCCTTAATTAAGGAAGTTGAACTGTTTGACGTTTATCAAGGCGGAAAATTAGGCCCGGGGGAAAAGAGCTGGGCTTTCAATTTAACTTTCGGCCATTCCCAAAAAACTCTGACCGGCGCGGAAGTTGACCAAACGCAAAAAGAGATAGCTGATAAAATGGCAAAAAAGTACGGGGCGCAACTAAGAGATTTTTAATTATCCATTCTTAACATTGAACTATGCAAACTATCACTAAATTTAACCCGAAGTCAGTCGCTAATATTTACGGATTTTTTTTAGCGTTGAGCGCTTTTTTAACCGGTTTAGGAATTTCCATCGTCAATATTGTGAATCGCTTGCTTGCTGGCGGCAATACTTTTGCGTCCGCTTTGCTCGCGATTTTATTTAACCTGCTGTATGGGGTTTTAATCGGCCTCATCAGCGCGCTGGCGGCGGCGGTAATTGGCTACCTAAGCGGCTGGATTTTTGCTTGGCTTTATAATCTGTGCGTCAGAATTAAATTTATCGGCGGGGTAAAGGTTGAATTAGAATAATACCAATAATAATTATATGTTCCAAACGTCACTTGACATCTTATGGTTAACCATCGCAGCTGGCATAGCTCTGCTGGCTGTTTTTTTCTGTTGGGGAATTTTTTATGTCGTGCAGATTATCCGGCGTTCAGCCAAAATGTTTAAGGGGGTAGAGCAGATGATTGAAAACATCAACGAAGTAATCAAGGCCACCAAAGAAAAGATAGAGCACGGCGCGGCCTATGTCAGCGTCATTGCCGATGGGATAAAAAAAGTGATGGACATTACGCAGGAGAGTAAAAAAGTAAAAAGTAAAAAGTGAAAAGAATTAAAAGTTATATATAAATTATAAACGTGCTTAAAGAGCGCGTTTTTTGTATGTAAAGTTGATTTGCCAAGTTTGAATCAAGGCACTATAATACTTTAATATAAGACGATAGACAATAATTTGTTTGTAGGAGTTTATGAAATTCACCCATCTCCACCTGCATACGCACTATTCTTTGCTTGATGGTTTGATCAAGCCTAAAGAGCTGGTGCAGAAAATAAAAGCGGACGGCGGCGACGCGGTCGCCATTACCGACCATGGCGTAATGTACGGCGTGATTGAATTTTATCAAATTTGTCGCAAGGAAGGCATTAAACCGATTATCGGCGTGGAAGCATACGTTGCCCCCAACGGGCGGCACAATAAGCGCGCTAAAGCGGACGAAAAAAATTATCATCTGCTGCTGTTGGCGAAAAATAATACCGGCTATCATAATTTAATTCAGTTGGTGAGCCAGGCGCACCTGGAGGGATTTTACTACAAACCGCGGATTGACGATGAACTCCTGCGGCAATACCACGGCGGTTTAATCGCTTTAAGCGCCTGTCTGCACGGCGAAATTCCGACTCTCATTTTATCCGGGCAGGAGCAAGCGGCGAGAGACAAGATTTTATATTATCGAGAGTTGTTCGGGCCGGATAATTTTTACTTAGAGTTGCAACATAACCCCAATGTCCGGGGCCAAGAATACGTTAATCAGGCTTTGCTGAAATTGGGGAAAGAATTGGACGTTGGCTTGGTGGCGACTAACGACGCTCATTATTTAAACAAAGAAGACGACGAGCCGCACGACGTGCTGCTGTGCCTCCAGACGAAGCGCAAGAAAAAAGAGGTGAATCGGATGAATATGCTCGGCGAGGATTTTTCCGTTAAGACCATGCGGCAGATGATAGATGATTTTAAAGACATTCCGGAGGCAATTGACAACACGAACAAAATCGCCGACAGGTGCAGCGTTGACATTCCCCTCGGTCAGTACCAGTTGCCGGCGTTTATCGTGCCGGCGGGGTATAATGAAGCAAGTTACCTGGAAAAATTATGCCGGGAAGGTTTGCAAAAACGCTACGGAGTCGATTATGAGCGGCTGTCGGCGGATAAGCGGGGGCGTTTGGATTACGAGTTGGCCGTTATTAATAAAATGGGGTTTGCTTCTTACTTTTTAATCGTAGCCGATTTTGTCAATTGGGCGAAAAATAACGGCATTGTCGTGGGGCCGGGGCGGGGCAGCGCGGCCGGGTCCTTTGTCTCCTACGTATTGGGAATCACCAACCTAGATCCTCTGCAATACGATCTGCTTTTTGAACGGTTCCTCAACCCGGAGCGCATCTCTATGCCGGACATTGATTTGGACTTCACTGACACGCGGCGCGACGAAGTCATCCGTTACGTGGAAGGCAATTACGGCAAGGATCATGTGGCGCAAATCATCACTTTTTCTACCATGGCCGCCCGGGCGGCCGTGCGTGACGTCGGCCGCGTGCTTGATTACCCTTATGATTACTGCGATAAAATCGCTAAACTCATCCCCATGTTTTCTTCCATTGAAGCCGCGCTGCATCTGCCGGAATTGCGCGAATTATATCGGCAGGAAGAAGGGGTGCGCGTTATTATTGATAACGCGCGCCGCATTGAAAACGTCATCCGCCATGCTTCCGTCCACGCCTGCGGCGTATTAATCACTAAAGAACCGGTAACGGCGTACGCGCCCGTGCAGTATGTTTCTTCTTCGGATAAAGACACCATCGTGTCTCAATATTCTTTGCACCCGGTGGAAGATTTGGGCCTGTTGAAAATGGATTTTTTAGGCTTAAAGAATTTAACCATTATTGAATCGGCGCTCAAAATTATCAAAAATACGCGCAGCGTGCTATTGGACATAGACGCTATTCCTCTTGATGAACAGCGGACTTTTGCCCTGCTGCAGCGCGGGGAGACTACCGGGGTGTTTCAGTTGGAATCAAGCGGCATGAAGCGGTACTTAAAGGAATTAAAGCCGACGGTTTTTGAAGACATTATCGCCATGGTAGCGCTGTACCGCCCTGGTCCGATGGAGTGGATTCCGGATTACATCGCGGGCAAGCACGGCCTAAAAAAGCCCAAGTATCTGCACTCCAAACTGGAGCCGATTTTGAATAAGACTTACGGGGTGGCCATTTATCAGGAGCAAATCATGGAAACGGCGCGCAGCTTAGCGGGATTTACCATGGGCGAGGCGGACGTGTTGCGCCGGGCGATAGGCAAAAAAATTCCTAAACTTCTCGCCGAGCAGAAAACTAAATTTATTGAGGGCTGCGTGAAGAACGGCATCGCGGCCGAATTGGCGGCGGAAATTTTTGCTTTTATCGAGCCGTTTGCCGGTTACGGCTTTAACCGTTCGCACGCCGCCTGCTACGCCTTGATCGGCTATCAGACCGCTTATTTGAAAGCAAACTATCCGACGGAATTCATGGCCGCGCTGATGACGAGCGACCAAGAAGACATTGACCGGATTCCGATTGAAATTGAAGAATGCCGTCAGATGGGAATTGAAGTTTTGCCTCCCGATCTTAACGAATCGTTCTCTGATTTTACGGTAGTCACCAGCGGCACGGCGCAAAACATCGCGGTTACCGGGCAGGAATCTACCACCATCCGTTTTGGATTGCGGGCGGTTAAAAACGTCGGCGCCCACATCACCGCCGTGATTATTCAAGAACGCAAAGAGAACGGTCCGTATAAAGACATCGCCGATTTTTTACAGCGGGCGCAAGATAAGGATTTAAATAAAAAGTCTTTAGAAAGTTTAATAATGGCCGGCGCTTTTGATAAAATAGAGGAACGAGGAAAATTATTGGCTAACGTGGAAAAGATGCTGGAGTACAGCCGTAACCTGACGGCGGCTAAAAACAGGGGGCAGGACAGTTTATTTTCCGTAGCGCCGGAATTAGATCTGCGCTCGACCATCACTTTGGATGACGCGCCGCCGGCCGAGAAACGCGATATTTTGAACTGGGAACGGACATTGCTTGGGCTGTACTTGTCCGACCACCCCTTTAACGAATATGAAAAAATTTTAGGGGCAAGCATCTTGCCTTTAAGCCAGCTCAATAAATCACTGGAGGGGAAATTCGTCAATGTGGGCGGAGTGATTACGACTATCAAAAGAATAGTCACTAAAAGTAACGACAGCATGCTGTTCGTTAAAATTGAGGATAAAATCGCCAATATTGAGCTGCTGGTTTTTCCTTCTTTGCTCAAAGAATCAGCCGCCGTTTGGCAGGAGGGCAACGCGGTCATTTGCCGCGGCCGCGTCTCTAATAAAGAAAACGAGCTGAAATTGCTTTGCGAGAGAGCCAAAAGACTAGAGCCGGAAAACGCTCTTGCTGGCGCGGCTGAATTTTTAGCGCTTAATAAATCAAACGGCTTTAAAAATAATAATTATAACGTGGCGCCGTTGTCCGCGGTTGCCGCCAAAAATTTAAAAATAAAGATTAATGATTTTAATGACCAAAATCTGTTAAAGAAATTAAAGGAGGAGTTGTCCGCCAGCCACGGCGAAAGCAAAGTTTATTTTTACGTTCCGGGCCAAAACGGCCTGCAAATAATTGAAACCGGTTTTAAGGTTAAGGATAGCCGGGATTTGAGGCAGAAATTAACTGAATTAGTGGGGGAGCAAGCGGTAAAATAAGTAAGAAGTAAGAAAAGCATTAAAACATTAAAACACTAGAACATTAAAACATTAAAACAATATTGTCATTGCGAGGAGCATTGATTCGTTCGGAACGAAGAAGCAATCTCGCAATAATTTTAAGATAAAAAATTACTCTTTTGTCAATTTAGACAAAGGCAAGGAAGTTTGCTAAGATGAAGATGGTAAAATCGTTTAAATACCAAAACTAAATTTAAACATATGGCAAGCTCTCGACCAATCAGCATTTACCGCAAAATCGCTATTACTTTTATCGTCTTGACTTTGCTCTTAGCGGCGGTAGTAGTGTACTTTTCAATCGTCAGCGTTAAAATCGTTATTATTCCCAACAAAGAGCGGACAGCCGCTAACTTTTTAGCTACCGTTAAAGACGCCAAAAGCCAAGCGAGCCCGAGCGGCGCCGTGATTAACGGTTTAGTGGAAAAAATTTTCCTGTCAGCGGAAGAATCCTTTGGCGCTCTGGGCAAAGAAGTCAACAGCGCCGAAGTAGTCGGCACCGTCACTATTTATAATAAAACTAACAGCGACCAGCCGCTGATTAAAACCACGCGCCTGCTTTCTCCCGATGACAAACTTTTTCGCTTAAAGCAGACGGTGCGCGTGCCGGCTAACGGCCAATTAGAAAAGGTGGAGGTATACGCCGACCAAGCGGCTAAAGAGATGGCGATTGCGCCAACTAAATTTATCATTCCCGGACTAAATCAAACAAAGCAAGATTTAATTTACGCGGAAAGCGCTTCCCCCTTTGAGTACCGAGAATTAGGCGAAACTTTAGTTTCGGCCGAAGACTTGCAAAAAGCCAAAGAGATCCTAACCAAGCAATTAGCCGATAAGTTGCAAGCCATGACGGCAGCGCCAAAATACCAAAATTACGACAACGTCATTTCTAAAGTTAACGATAACGCGATTATTTTTAATACGGCGGCTAAGTTAGGGGATAAAGTAAAAGAGTTTAGAATGTCCGCGGCGACGGAAGCGGCGATAGTGGCCTTTAACACGAACGAAGTGGCGGAACTGGCCAGGCAAAAAGTGGCGGAAAGTTTGCCGGACGACAAGCAGCTGGAAAGTTTTGATAAAAATAATTTTCAGTACAGCGTTGATAAGTATGACGTCAATCGGGGTACGGCCGATCTAAAGATTGAAGTCGCGGCGCAAATGGTGCTGAAAGAAGGCACCGAGATTATTAAAGCCGACCGCTTAGTAGGTTTAAACCGGCAGCAATTAGACGATTACTTGTCTTCCCTGCGCGAAGTGGCCGGCTATGAAGTGAAATTTACCCCTAACTGGATAAATAAGGTGCCGAGCTTGCTTGACCACATCAAAGTGGAAGTAGCGAAATAGGATTATGCCTAAAAAAATTATCCCGCAAAGTTTGGAAGCGATGCGCCACTCACTGGCGCATGTGTTGATGCAGGCGCTGGAGCGTTTATACGACGCAATCCCCGGAGTTGGGCCGGCGATTGATAATGGCTTCTACCACGATTTTGACGCCAACCATCAGGCGGCGGAAGAGGATTTGCCGACCATTGAGGCGGAGATGAAAAAAATCATCAAAGCCAAGCTGGCGATAACCAAGAAGGTGATGCCTATTGCCGCCGGCATTAAATTGCTGCGGGCGAAAAAATATCGGTACACGCTGGCATTGGCGCAAGATTTAAAAACTGCAGGCGCGACCGAAATATCTTTCTACGAACAGGGCGATTTCATTAATATGTGCAAGGGTCCGCATGTCAGTTCAACCGGCGATATTAATGCGGCGGCTTTTAAATTAACCAAAGTCGCCGGCGCCTATTGGAAGGGAGACGAAAAAAACAAAATGATCCAGCGCATTTATGGCGTCGCGTTTGCGTCCAAAAAAGCGTTGGACGAACATTTGGCGATGCTCGCGGAAGCGGCCAAGCGCGACCACCGCAAAATCGGCCAAGAGCAGGAAATTTTTTACATTGATGAACTGGTGGGCAAGGGCTTGCCAATCTGGCTTCCCAACGGCACTATCATTAAAGATGAGATAGAAAAATTTGCCAAAGAAATGGAAAATAAATACGGCTATAGCCGCGTTTCTACCCCTCATGTCGCCAAAAAAGAATTGTACCTGACTTCCGGGCACTTGCCGTACTACGAGTATGATATGTACCCGGCCATGGAAATGGACGACGGCACCTACTATCTCAAGGCCATGAATTGCCCGCACCATCATTTGATTTACAAATCAAAGCCGCGCAGTTACCGCGACTTGCCGGTGCGGCTGGCGGAATACGGAACGGTTTACCGTAACGAGCTGTCCGGCACTTTAGCGGGCTTACTGCGCGTGCGCTCGCTGCAGATGAACGACGCCCATATTTATTGCCGCCCCGACCAACTGCAGCAGGAAATAAAAAGCGTGTTGGAATTAATTTTATATTATTTTAAAGTCTTTGGTTTTAAAAAGTATCGGTTTCGGCTTTCCAAGTGGGATCCCAAGCGCGGAGATAAATATATCGCGGAACCGGCCAACTGGGAATTTGCCGAAAGAATTTTGCGGGAAGCATTACGGGAGAGCAAGGTGGAATTTACGGAGGCGGAAGACGAGGCGGCTTTTTACGGCCCCAAAATTGACGTCCAATTCACTTCCATTATCGGCCGCGAAGAAACCATGTCTACCATCCAGCTTGATTTTGCCGCTAAATCAAGGTTTAATTTGACTTATGTTGATAAAAAGGGCAAAGACAATAATGAAGTTTTTGTCATTCACCGCGCGCCTTTGTCAATTCATGAGCGCTTGATGGCGTTTTTAATCGAGCATTATGCCGGCAACTGGCCGGTTTGGCTGGCGCCGGCGCAAGTTAAATTAGTGGCGGTCGGCGAAAAACACGTTTCTCACTGCGAGCAACTAGCCGTTGAATTGCGTACCCATAACATCCGCGCGGAAGTTGACGCTAGCGACGAAACCGTCGGCAATAAAATCCGCAAAGCGGTGGCGGAAAAAGTGCCGTATATGCTCGTCATTGGCGATAAAGAAACGAACAGCAGCCAGTTGAGCGTTCGCGAGCGGGGCAGTAAAGAAACCAGGAACATTGAAAAGGGCAAATTTATAGAGGAAGTGCTGGAGAAAGTAAGAAGTAAGAAGTGAAAAAGCATCAAAGTTGAAAGAAAAATACAACAAGTTTTTTAATTTTTTATTTTATGCTATACTGTATTTGAATTTTTTACTTTCAACTTGATAACTTTTAACTAGTTTATATGCCTTTAGATGAAAAAAAATTATTACAAAAGCTAAAAGACAAAGACCGGGAAATTAATGAATTAAAGCAGCTGTTAGCCGAAGCCGAGCATGAAATTAAAGAGTTAAATGATTTTCACGGCTTTCAGCGGCCGCGGCCAAGTATTTTAGAAAGCGCTTGGTTAAATAAGCTGATTAAACGGGCCGCTTTTTTGCTAATTATAGCGGTGATAATTTTTATCGGCGTTTATCCTTGGCTGTTTAAAGATAAAATTTTAGGCGGTAAAGACAACGGACAGCCGGCAGCGGTTGATAAAACCGAGAGTCCGAGCGATAGCCCCGCCGCCTTCGTTGACCAGCCGTCCGCTAACCAACCAGCGACTACCACGCCTGCTTCGCCGCCGGAGAGCGAGCAGGCGGCTGCCGGACAAAACGTTTCTAAGCCGTCCCGGCTCTTAATAGTAAAATCAGATTTAGGCTGGCTGAATGTCCGCACCGAACCGAGCGTGGAAACAGGAAAAATTATTAAGAAAATAAATAGCGACGAGGAGGTGGAATGGCTGGAAAAAACTGATAATAATTGGTACAAAGTAAAGTTAGACCAACAAGGACATACGGGTTATGTGTCCGGAGAATATGTGGAAGTAAAGTAAAAAAATCATTAAAACGTTAAAACAACAAAGACGGTTTTAGACAGCCGTCTTTTTGTTGATAATTTAATAGAGATGTGATAGGGTTTTTATATGAAAAATAAAGATAATAACAAACTTTTGGTGATTTTAGGGCCGACGGCTGCGGGTAAAACCAAGCTGGCGGTTAAGCTGGCGCATAAATTTAACGGCGAAATCGTCAGCGCCGACAGCCGGCAGGTTTATCGGGGGATGGATGTGGGGACGGGGAAAGATTTGCAAGACTACGTCTTGCCAGTCAGAAAGTCCATAAAGTCAAAAGTCCATAAAGTCAATACAGCAAAGATTCCACATCACTGTATTGATATTGTCAGTCCAAAAACAGAATTTAATTTGGCAAAGTATCAGCGGTTGGCGTATAAGGCCATTAATGATATTTTACGGAGAGGCAAGCTGCCGATTTTAGTCGGCGGT
>MFFV01000046.1:0-4933 GCA_001777995.1 Candidatus Falkowbacteria bacterium RIFCSPLOWO2_02_FULL_45_15
CGATGCCGTTTTGATCGCTTTTCACCGCGTCAACAATGGCCTGATTACCCTCCAGGTTGCGCATACTTAAAGCGTAATCGTCTTGGACGACCGCCTCGCGAAAAAATTCATAGGTGCCGGAGGTGCTCTGACGGCCATACAGCACGACCGGCGCGTCATTGCCGCCTACCTCCCGCCAATTGGTTATTTCCCCCCGGTAAAGGCGGCCGACTTGATCAATGGTTGCGTTCGCAACCGGATTGTCGGGATGGATGACCACACTCAACCCGTCGCGCGCGACCGCAAACTCCACAATGTTCAAACCCAGCTCACTGGCTTGAGCGCGTTCTTCTTCCTTAACTGGCCGGGAGGAATTGGCCAGGTTAATCTCGCCATTGAGCAGAGCGGCGATGCCGGTTCCCGA
The DNA here is from genome assembly GCA_001777995.1 of Candidatus Falkowbacteria bacterium RIFCSPLOWO2_02_FULL_45_15. Taxonomy (GTDB): domain Bacteria; phylum Patescibacteriota; class Patescibacteriia; order Patescibacteriales; family XYC2-FULL-47-12; genus 2-12-FULL-45-10. The sequence continues at coordinate 404 of MFFV01000046.1, forward strand.
ACCGCCGCCGGCGACTGAAATTTCACTGCCGGGATTTTCCGCGTCAAACGCCTCAACCAAGTTAGCAACGAGCTGCAGCAACGTATCAGACCCTTTAATCGTAATACTTTCGCTGTTCGCTTGTTCTTTCTGGACATCCCCTTCATTCTCGCCGGAACGAGTAAACCACAGTCCGCCGGCGGCCACGACAATAAGAATCGCCGCCGCGATAATGATATTTTTTTTCATATATTTAGTTTAATTAATAAATATATATATATTGTGGATAATATATATTTATAATAACATAAAATAAAAAAATAATCCATCTGCTTTTGTTGGAGTTCTCCGGTAGTGTCTGGTTTTAACCTCTAAGTATCTTTTTTAAAAAAATAATAAAAAATACGGGCGCTTCTACGCTTCCCTGTGCTTTCTTTTTTACCCTACACTTTTTTTATCAAGTATCTATGGTTTTACTTCCTCACAGACGCAGAGTTTGATAATGTTCATCAAGAATTGGCGAAACAAGTACGGGACTCCGGCGTGTACCGGAGCGAGCGTTCCGACGCATAGCTTTGGTTAAGCAAAACAATGGTCGCAACAACTGCTTGGATATGCCCGGTGGCCTCTTCCATTCTCCAAGGAGGATGAAAATACGGCCAGCCAATTTTTACATAGGCCAAAACTTGATGAACTTCCCCCCCGAACTACTCGGGAGATGATGGAGTTTTGCCGGGCCTTAATCATATTATACCTTAAATTGACACCTTGGATAAATAACTTATAATTTTAATGAGATTCCCGCTGTAGTTTATCCTCGCAGTACTGCGGGACGGGAATGACAACAAAATATCATGGCTAAAAATAAGCTTCAGCGTTTCGCCGAACTCAAAACTTTCCCCAATGTGATTGAGCTGGCCGAAGTTAAGCCGGGTTTTAAAACCAAGCTTAACTGGTCTGAACGCTTCGGCAACAATAACCCGATTACTTTGGAACTGGCCTGCGGCAAAGGCGAGTACACTTTGGCGTTAGCGCGCCTGTTTCCTAAACGCAACTTCATCGGCATAGACATCAAAGGCGCACGGCTGTGGTGCGGCGCCAAAACGGCGCTGGAAGAAAAACTTCCTAATGTCGCTTTCTTGCGCATTCAAATTGAAAACTTAGAGCATTACTTTCGGTTGCCCCCTCTCCAGAGGAGTGGGTCGGGGGTGGTGGGGCATAATTTAAACTCGCAAAACATCCCTCCTGTTGCTAAACTATCCCCGATTGTCACGACAATCTGGATAGTATTTCCCGACCCTTTTCCGCGTAAACGCCAACTTAATAAGCGGCTGACTAGCCCCCGCTTTTTAGCGATGTATAAAAAAATCCTCGCGCCCGGCGGCGCCATCCATCTCAAAACAGACGATTTAAACCTGTTTAATTATTCCGTTGAAACCGCGCTCGCCGAGGGCTGGAAAATAAAAGAGACTATCAATAATATTTACGCTTTACCCAAACTTAATCCTTTACTCGCCATTAAAACTTTTTACGAAAATAAACATTTGCGGGAAGGAAAACAAATTCATTACGCTTGTTTTATGAATGGATCTCCGCGCAGCAAGTTGACCCGGAATAATTAAGTTTAAAAAAAAATTCCGCTCATTCACGGAATCTTTTATTTATATATTTGTATTTGATTGGTAATTAGTAAGGTCTAAAATTTTATCTTCGGCAATTTTATCTTCCCGTTCGTGAAAATAATATCATATTGTTTGCCTAAAATAAAGTCGCTCCACCTAAACGGCTCCCCGTTAAAATGAAGTAACTTGCCGCCGGCCTCTTTAACGAACAGCGCGCCCGCGCCGATATCCCAGAGATTCGTTTTGATGGTCCAGTACGCGTCCGCCCGGCCGGTCCCGACCCAAGCGCATTCAATGACGGCCGAACCGATTTTACGCATCTCCCGCGTCTGCGGATAAAGCAAACTAAAAACATCGCTGACGCGCCGCTTATCTTTTTCCCCGCCTTCGCAGAAAAGAATATAAGATGAATCTAATTTAGCAATGGCGGAAACCTGCGCCTTGGCTTTGACTTTACTTTTTAAATTTATGCTCCAAGCGCCCTGATTATTAAGGGCAATAAATCGCTCTTGCAGATAAGGCGCTTCCATGACGGCCACTATCGGTTTTTCCTTAAACCAAAGCGCGACCGACACGGCAAAAAAAGGATTGCGGTTGACAAAATTGCCGGTGCCGTCCAGCGGATCAATTATCCAAAGATAATCGGAGCGCTTGTCCACCAAACCGGTCTCTTCGGTTAAATAAGAATGCGCGGGAAATGTTTTTTCTATGCCTTGCTTAATCAGCGCGTCCGCCAAAAAATCGTAAGTAGTTTTAAGCGAGCCGCCGCGCAAAGACACGTCGGTTTTATTAAAATAAGGCAATAATTTCTTGCCTGCCTGCTCGGCGATATTAACGGCAAACGATAAAAATTTATCCATATCTTAATATTATATCATACCTGACCGCCGCCGCCATTATTACGGTACCGCCAGTAAACGAAAATTATGAGCGCCATAATTACCAGCGCAAAAATAATCGAACCGGCAGTAAGGTTGCTGATAGTGGAGGTAGCGGCTTGGGAAACAAATCCGGCCGGCAAATTATTTTCAATTTTTATCCCCGATACTTGTTGTTTGATGGCGTCAACTTTGGTGGTCGTAGCGGAAATTTGCGGCAAACGTAAATTCGGCGGCGTGGTCGTGCCGTATTCCTTTTGCAGTTCCTCCAATAAAGTGTAATCAACTATTTCCCCAATGGTCCCGCCGGTATTCGCCGGCAAAACGAACAAAAAAACGCCGCCGATAATATTAACTAAAAGCAGCGTTAGCGTGCCGATGCCGCCAAAAATATTAGCGCATCGGCTAATCCTCCCTCTCATCTTAATGAGAGTTTTTCTCTTCATAATGGCGTTACCTTACGCCATCACCGCCAAGGGAGCAAGAGGAAAAACTGGATAAAACATGGGGATAAATCCAAACACCTTCACCGCCGGGCATTAAACCCCAACACCAATTTTGGTGTAGGGGTAAACCCGGCGGGAAGATCCACACTTTCCATTCATCCCCCACACCAAAATTTGGTGTGGGGGTATTCTGGAAGGTGTATGGATAAATAACAAAACTTTAAGGTTAGCTTTAAATCACAAGATGTCTTGATAATGCTTTATCTTCGCCGTCTGCTTATACTTATCAATCGCGACTATTATTAAATCCCCCCGCGGCTCTTTGTCCCATAATTTTTTTGCGCCGATATATTTATTAATCGCGTATTTTAAAGCCGTTTGTTTTTTTTGGCTCATGGCTTCGGCGCCGTCGCCGTACGCCTGCGACAGGCGCGTTTTCACTTCTACAAACACGAGCCACTGGCCTTGGCTGGCAACGATGTCCAGCTCTTGATAGCTGTTTTTAACGTTGGCATCCAAAACTTTGTATCCGTGCCTGATTAAATACTCGCCGGCAAGCTTTTCTCCGAACGCGCCGACTTGTTGGTTTTGGTTCATAAATAAATCACGATGATTTGCCTAATAATCAAATTTTTCCGGCTGATGTATTTCCCTGAAAAATCAAACCACGCTTTTTTAAAATCTTCTCGGCTTAATTTCCTGATTCTGCCAATTTCCGGATCCTGCAAATAAACACATCGCGCGTCCAGCCCGCAGACAACGGAATAATGCCCCTCGGCGATATCGCTATCGCCATAATCAGAGCGGCCGCGCGTAAACCAATCCGCGATAACCGGCGTATTTTTTTCCAACCACTTTTTTATATCGGCAAAGTCGCTGTTATTTTTTACAATGACTTTAAATCCAAATTTTTGCGCCGCTCTTCGGATGCCTTGGCTGTTAACTCCCAGCTCTTTATTCCAACCGGACAGTTTTGCCAATGCTTTTTCCGTTTTGGCCACGCCGTAATAACTTAAAATTATTTTTAGCGATGCCGGCCCGCAATAGCTTTGGCGCAACGTTTCCTGAAATGGTTTTATTTTTAACTTCATGCGCGTAAATACAAAAAATTAAAAAGCAATGTGCTTTTGCCACCGCTCGTACAATTCTTTGGTCGCTTGCAAATCGCCGGCGCAGTATTTGGCGATTTCCAAAGTTTTACCGGCCCGAAAATATTTAGGCACGTCGTGGCCGTTAAGGCCGTGTGATTTTGGCGACTCAATGCCAAACGCTTTGCAGTAAAAATCAAGGTTAAACTTCCGCGCCGCGCCGTAAAAAGTCAGCTGCTCCAATAAATCAACATGCTCGCCCGTCCCGTAACGGTACGGCATTAAATTTTTGGTCGCCTTCACGGCTAAAATAGCGCTGCGGATTAATAAAAACGGGCAATCAAAAGAACGTCCGTTAAAAGTAATGAATTGCCGATAATTTTTGATGTTAGCCCAAAATTTTTCCAAAATTTCCCGCTCATTTCCGGCAGAGTACAAAATATCGTTTGCCGTAAATTCCTCTGCTGGTTTATCCGCGCGGTAATAAACCACGCCTTTGTTCGTGTCCGGATTTAAC
>MFFV01000046.1:4953-22463 GCA_001777995.1 Candidatus Falkowbacteria bacterium RIFCSPLOWO2_02_FULL_45_15
CGCCGTTACGGCGTGGAGCGCCAGCTGCTCTTTGGCGTTTTCCCGCTCCTCTTCGGTATGGGAAAATTTTAGCAGATACTCCTGCTGTTCTTGGTCAAAACTTTCCCATTCCCGTCCGCTGGTTTCAATGTCAAAAATTAATGAGGGCATAAAGTTTTTATTATAACTATATTATGTTCACTATTGTATACGCGACTGTTTTGTTATTCAATGGCACGCGCACGCGCTCTCCCACTCGTTTTCCCAAAAGCGCCGCGCCCAAAGGGGAGTTATGGGAGATAATGCCGCGGGCCGGATCGGTTTCGCTTGAACCTAAAATTTGATATGTCTTTTGTTTGCCGTTAACTTCAACCGTCACCGTATGCCCCAGTTGCGCCGCGCCGCCGTTTTGATGTTTAATAATGACGGCGTGATTTAATAAATATTCCGTTTCGTCAAGGCGGCGGTTCAGGCCGCGCAAACGCCCTTTAGCGATTTGATACGCAGCGTTTTCGGAAAAATCCCCCATTTCGGCCAGCCGCTTGACTTCATCCGCTAGTTTAGGACGGGCTTTCTTCAGCCGCTCGCGCAACGCCGTCAGCTCGTCGTATTTTTCCCGCGTGATGTGCAGGTCAACGGGCTGTAAATTTTGTTTTTCGGATTTTCGGGTTGGCAGGCGCATATAATTATATCTCTTACCCAAACAACAGCCACGCCGGCTTAAAAATTAATAAAATTCCGATAATTAAAATAATAATGCCGCCGGCTAAATTAGCAAACTGCACGTATTTTTTGGTGATACCGACCACCCGCAAGGTAACCATGGCGATGACAAAAACCGCGATGTCATCCAGTATATAGAATAAAATATAAATCAATAAGTAGCCGTAATATTGCCAAGCCGGCAAGCTAGCCGCGCTTAAAATAGAGGTGTAAATCGCCGGCAGGCCGGCCGAACAAACCAGTTCAACCATATTAACGGCCGCCGCTAAAACGATAACGCCAGCCAAAGCAAGGATAAAACTTTTTTCGCTGATGATGTTTTTTACCCGGCTGACTATTTTTTGCCGTTTGGTTTCACCGGCAACCGTACAGGTGCCGTCACGGTTAGCGTAAAACTCGCGTAATTGATAAACGCCGCTAGCGATAGCGACGATGCCGATAGCCACTCTAATCCAAAATAAAAAGCCGATGAATAAAAATAAATTCAGCCACGCGGCCATAAACATCAGATAAACTATGCCGGAAGTGATAATGAACGCCAGACCAATCGCCCACATGCGCCGGCGATTTTTCATGCCGAGCAACATACTGATCAGAAACAAAAGCACCCACATGGCGCAGGGATTAAAACCGTCGATTAAACCGATGACGACCGATAGCGCGCCCAAAGAGAAATTCTGGGCGTTGATTGGGCCAACAAACGGCACCTTGATAATCGATGGTTTAATTTGGCTTAAATTATCGTTGCCGATTATCTGACTGTCTGGCGCTGGCGGCGTGGCTGTTTTCTCTCCAACAATAATTTTTCCAATCGGGTCGGGGTCGCCTTTGGCTTGATAATAATCAACTATTTGCTTTATTTGCGCTCCCGTTGTTTCGTCCGTATAGTACCCGCTGATTGCCTGCGCGCCGATAAAAGTTAAAGGCACGCTACCCGCCTTTAAATCAAAGTTGAGCTTTTGAATGATGTTAGAGATGAGTTTAGCGTTGTCTTGGTTATACCAAACTTCAAACGGCCGTACGCTCACCCCTGGCCGCTCTTTAATTAATTGCTCTAAAAAAATTTTTTCGCGCGCGCAGTGCGGACAGCCTTCGCCGTAAAAAAAGTAAACTTTAACTGGTTCAACCGCTAACGGCTGGGCAACGACAATCAGGGGAAAAAATAAAAAAAATAACAGCGCGACAGCCGTTAATGGTTTAAAATATTTTAACATAATTTCTGGAATCATACATTATTTTACGCTTTTTTCTTTAATAAACGCACCCCGATAACGATCGCCCCCGCGCCGATCATCGCGTCTGCCAAGTTAAACACCGGCCAATAGACGAAATTTAAATAATCAACCACAAAACCAACCTGCAGCCGGTCGTACAAATTACTGGCGGCGCCGATGATTATCAGCAGTAAAGCGATTTCAACGGCGGTGAACGGCTTGTTTAATTTCGCCAGCCGCCAAACTAAAATGAAAACCAAAAAAAATATAATTATCGCCGTCGCCATGACTATAATTGTCTCGGGCAAATAAATGCCAAAAGCGATACGTTCATTTTTAAATAATTCCAAACTAAACAGCTTCTTGATAATCGTAACTTTTTTATTATAAAGTTCCGCCAGCGCCCATTGTTTTAAAAACCTGTCCGCTACCAATAAAAAAATGACGCCAGTTAGCCAAGCATTCATTTTTGTCACCCCTCTGTTAAAAAAACCTTTAAGCATAAATAAGCGTTGCCTCTAAAAATACGGGCGTCAACTAAATTAACGCTAAAATTTCCGCTGATTAAGCATCTATTGTCTTTGAACTGGCCAACGCAAATCAAGCGCTTTGCTGTAATTTGCTCTTGCAATTAATGCAAGCGCTGGATACTGGCCGGGCGAGCAGGCGCTTTTCGCCGATTTCCTTACCGCAATATTTGCAGATGCCGTAAGTTTTGTTGGCAATCCGCTGCAGCGCTTTATTAATGTCCTCTAAATTACTTTCCAGCACCTTACTTAATGATAAATCCGTAGTATAAGTATCAATTTCTTTAGCGTTGTCATCGTTAGTGGTGCCAATATTAATAAAGCGCGGCCGGTGTTTGCCCTTGCTGTATTGATCTTCTTCGGTAAAACGGCGCAGCTCTTCTTCTATTTCTTTTTTTCTCAATAGGAGCTCTTTTTTAATTTTAGCGACTACTTTCTTATCCATAAAAAAATATTAAGCCAATCAGTCTTAATGAGTATAAATATAATATAGCTTAATTTCTTAGAAAAAACAAGGCTTTCCCCTTAATAAAAAAGGGGCCCAGACAGGCCCCCTTTTTATAAAAAAAGGTAATTAATTTTTTAGCCTAATCTGAGCCCCATCCTGAAGTCTTGTTTTTCAACCATCAGTAGATAGTTGAAAAAATATATTAACTCCAGGATAAAAGAGCTTTTTTGCCGACTAAAAAAAGCGCTTCTCTACCATCCTTAGTGGTAAAATTCGCCAAAAATTTTGTTTGATAGGCGAACTCTACCTGTTTTTTGTTTTTGTTTTTAATTGACCTGTATCGGCGACAGATTAATCGACGAACAGTAGAGAAGAAAAAATTGATTCAAAGGCTACTCCCTGTTTAAATACCCCTTCGAAGCAATTTTTTAATTGCTTTTAATGATCTTATGATATAATAATATCACATATACTGAAATTGGTCAATAAATTTTAAAGCTATATTACATCTAAAAATTAAACTAATATTAAATAAAAAAAATAAATAATTTTATCCACAGTTGAAAGTCTACAAAATTGTAGACTTTAAATTATATATTTTAATTAGTTATCCACAGTTTTGTGGACTTTTAAACATTTATGTTGATAAGCTTAAATACACTAAAGTCCACTAATATTTAGACATTAAACCACTAACTCTAATAATTTATTTAACATTAATAAATATAGTGAGAGTCTAAAAAATTGTGGACTTTATACTAACTCTTGAGGCCTGGGTGGGAATTGAACCCACGCATAAGGGTTTTGCAGACCCTTGCCTTACCACTTGGCTACCAGGCCAATTAAGACACTTGTCTATTATAACCTATAAATTGTCATAAAAAAAGACTACCGCCTTAATGAGGATAGTCTTTTTTATTTAAATAGCTAAATTACAGCTAAATTTTTATATTTTAATTACTCTAAAACAGCCTCAACTTTAACCCGTTTAACGCCAAAATTTTTAGCATCAGATTTGTCAAGCATCCAAATATCAATTCGTTCAGGAAAACGCGGGTTCATCCGATCCCGGACAACGAATATTTTATCACCAAAAAGTTCCGGAATGCGGACTTTTGTGCCAAATTTTAAGAAGTTAGCCGCAACCGTATCCTCAATACCATGCTCACATACATTAAAGCCATTCGCTGTTATACACGGGCTGTCATCGGTTTGGCCGGGTTCGGAATTATAAGCGGTAATAGTACGAATGCTCATGTCAGTAAAATTTAATTCGTCCGCAGTAGGCAAATGCTCAATAACTACTAAATTTTCTTGCATTAATTCAACTTCAGTTTCGCTTAAAACAGCGCCATTGGCGGTAATTACTGGCTGTGCCGCAGCTTCTTCTACGGCCTTGGCCGCTAAAATCGGCACGGGGTAACCAATCAATTGAAAAAAGATAGCTAAAATTAGCCCTAATACTATTTTTTTAGGAAATTTTAACTTTTTTTCATAAAAAAAGGCATCAATCGACACCTCTGTTTTCTTTCTCCAAATAGGTAAAATTAAACCTTTTTTGCTAATTTTAGGCAAAAAGTTTAAAAATGGCGCTTTTTTCTTTTTGTTGTTTATTTTATATTGGATATTTTCCATATTTTATTTGTGTTTTTGTTTTTTTTAGTATTTTTGTATTTTTTATAAAAAACCCTTCATTATTTGGATGAAGGGAGTATTGTTTGATTGACTGTATTTTTATTATAGCAGATCGACAAAAAAAGTCAATGGCAAAAGATGAATTTTTAGCTAATATTAAATAAATCCAAACACCTTCACCGCCGGGTATTAAACCCCAACACCAATTTTGGTGTAGGGGTAAACCCTGCGGGAAGATCCACACTTTCCATTCATCCCCCACACCAAAATTTGGTGTGGGGGTATTCTGGAAGGTGTATGGATAAAAGCGGGATGGACGGGACTCGAACCCGCGACCTCTGCCGTGACAGGGCAGCGTTCTAACCAACTGAACTACCATCCCAAAATTATTTTCTATATATAATAAATAAAGAAGCGTTCCCCGCCAGCAACTCCGTAGCTAGGCGAGCCCGCCTGACTGCGTAGCTATCGGCGGGTAACCAACTGAACTACCATCCCTTATTCAATTTTCAATTAAAAATTACAAACTATCAACTATTAATTTGTAATTGATAATTGTTTTGTCGGGGCGCCGAGATTCGAACTCGGGGTCTCCTGCTCCCAAAGCAGGCGCCTTAAACCAACTGGGCCACGCCCCGAAAAAACGTGCCGCGGGAGGGAATCGAACCCTCATTTCCTTTCGGAAACAGGATTTTAAGTCCTGCGCGTCTACCAATTTCGCCACCGCGGCTTCTTAAAATTAAAAATAATTTAATTTTGCATTTTCTGGGAGCGGGTGAGCGGAATCGAACCGCCATCTCTACCTTGGCAAGGTAATATAATAACCATTATACGACACCCGCCTACGCTTCGCTGCGGTAGGCAAGCCCGCCTAATGCAAATAGCGATAGACGCTTATTTTATTATACTGGATACCTCTATTTTGACAAGAATAGTAATATGTTATAGTAAATAAATCACTATGTCAATTTACGCCGTTAATAAAAAATCCCACTTTGACTACCAAATACTCGACACCTTTGAGGCCGGGCTGGTTTTATCCGGGCAGGAGGTTAAATCCATTAAAACCGGCCATATTAATTTAAATAATTCTTTTGTTACGCTTAAAAGCGGCGCTCATCCCGAGCTTTACTTAACCAATTGCCACATCCCTCCATACCAGCATGCCGGTATTATCCCAGGATATGAGCCAACTCAATCCCGCAAGCTTTTATTAAAAAAATCTGAAATAAAGCGCCTGATCGGCAAAATAAAAGAACAAGGATTGACATTAGTGCCAATTAAGGTGTATAATAAAGGCAGCTTGATAAAGTTAGAATTTGGCGTCGGTAAAGGGAAAAGTAAAATTGACAAACGCGAAACGCTTAAAAAGCGGGAGATGGAGAGAAAAATACAACGCTTAAAAAAGCAATACTAACTTCTCTTTCTCAATCCCAAGGCAATGGGATATTTTTGTTTGGGGGTGTTAGGAATCGATGGCATGATCATTTTATAACAACGCAGGCCGAGCCAGGCCGCTTTAATCTCGTAAAACTAGTCAGCGGCAAACATAAGTGTCAAAAACTTATTCAGCAAAGCGAGGCTGGCTTTTGCCAATTTAGCTTTTGCTCCTGCTATTGCCTAATTTAGGCAGTAGCCATCCGACCAGTAATGCCTACTAGCTGTACTCGGGTGTTATTTAGTAGGTTAGATTTGTCCCGCTTGTATTCCGGGATAAATCGAAACAAAAGAATGCTAGCTTAGGCAAATTTTGTTTTTGTTTTTATTGCTTAAGTGAAAATTTAACAAAAACTAAGCCTGTACACGCGGTATGACTTGCTTGCCAGACAGGGGTTCAATTCCCCTCATCTCCACCAAGATTAAATTTTAAAATAAAATTTATTTTGTAAAATATAGATGGCCGGGTTTCCGCCCGAGACGGATCCCGTACCGCAGTGCTGCGGTACGGGACAATCCCCGCCACTTCCACAGAAATTAAATAAATCCAAACACCTTCACCGCCAGGCATTCTGAAAAGCGTCTGGATAAACAAATGTCAATGGTTAAGTGTTAAATGTCATAAAATATGCGCCGGACGTTCCGCCGACCAAAACCAAAGCCCCAAATTGAATTCTACCGCACCAACGAACAAATTAGAGTTCCGGAGGTGCGGGTTATTGACGATGCGGGAGGGATGCTCGGCATTATGCCCGTAGCTAAAGCAATCGCGCTGGCGCGCGAACAAGAACTGGATTTAGTGGAGGTGTTTCCGAAAGCCCAGCCGCCGGTAGCCAAAATTACCGATTACGGCCGGATGCGCTACCAAAAAGAAAAACAGCTGCAAAAACAAAAAGCGAAACAGAAAAAAATTGAGGTCAAAGACATCCGCCTTTCTTTGCGCATCAGCCCGCATGATTTAGACTTACGGCTGCAGCAGGCGATTAAATTTTTGGAACGAGGAGACAAGCTAAAAATTGAAATCATTTTAAAAGGACGGGAAAAACAACTCTCCGGTAAAGGGGTTGAGATTATAAAAAACTTCGTTAATAAGTTAAAGGACGCTAACGGGCTTAAGGTGGCGGAAGAACAAGGGTTGACAAGGCAGATGAATAGCTTTAATATGATAGTCATTAATAAAAAAGGGTAACTTATGCCAAAAATAAAAACTCACCAAGCGACCGCCAAGCGCTTTAAGCAAACCAGAACCAATAAAATAATCAAGCGCCGTTGCGGCCAGGACCATTTTAACAGCCGCGACCGCGGCCAGGTGACGCGCTCTAAGCGGCGGGATGTGGAAATGGCCGGAGCGGAAATTAAAACGATTAGAATGTTAACGCCCTATAATTAAAACGGGATAATTTTTGCCTTAATTTTTCATTTTACATTTTAATTTTTTCATTATTTCTTATGTCCAGAGTAAAACGGGGGACCATGCACGCCAAACGAAGACGAAATCTGCTGCGGCAGGTTAAGGGTTATAAATGGGGCAGAAAAAAGTTAATCAAAGCGGCGCGCACGGCAACGCTCAAGGCCGGACAGCACGCTTTTGCCGACCGGCGCCGCAAGAAAGCTGACTTCCGCCGCCTGTGGCAGATAAAAATAAACGCTTTCGCGCGTGAACATAATTTAACCTACTCCCGCCTGATGAATTTACTGAAAAAAAATAAGGTCGCGCTTGACCGAAAAATTCTGGCCGATTTAGCCGTCAATAATAAGACCGTGTTGGCTAATCTCATCTCCCGGGTTAATAAATAAATTTCGCTCATGAAAATTTTAACTATTCTTCAAACTGTCGTGGCCGTTGCTTTAATGGCCGCCGTTTTACTGCAGAACCGCGGCGCGGGCTTAGGCGGCGTTTTCGGCGGCGGCGATTCAAGCAATGTCTTCAGCACCAAGCGCGGTTTAGAAAAAACTCTTTTCCGAGCAACGATTGCCCTCGGCGTTATCTTTATCGGCTTAGCGTTAGTTAATATCATTTGGCAATAAAATCTCTAATGCTTTTATTCATTTTAGCTTTCTTCTTTGCGTAAAATCTTGCCTGTGCCTGAACTCAAGTCCAACAATTTATCTTTTTGGCAAAAAGCAAAAAATATATTTTCCGTTTACCGCAACAGAATGTTTTTGTGGTTTAAAAAAAAGCTGCCTCTCAAAAGGGAATTAGGGGGGACGATAGATAAAAAGTTAATTTTTTCTCTGCACCGCTCCCAATTGCCAAACTGGAGTCAGTTAAAATATGTCGGGCAATTTTTGTCTAATCAGGAAAAAAAAATCATTCAAGTTTGTTCAGCGGTTATCATTATCAATTTTATTTTTTTAGGCTTCATCTTTTATAAACATAATGTTAAATTAGCCCCCGCTAGCGGGGGTAGCTACACGGAAGCCATCACCGGCGCCCCTAAATTCATTAACCCTTTATATTCGGCTATCAATAACGTCGACGGTGACTTAGCCGCCCTTATTTATTCCAGCTTATTAACCCGAGATAAAAACGGCGGTTTAGCGCCGGATCTGGCGGAAAAATTTACCGTCAGCGAGGATGGCAAAATTTATACTTTTTATTTAAAAGAAAACGCCGTCTGGCATGATAAAACTCCCTTAACCGCCAACGATGTCGTTTTCACCTTTCAGGCGATTAAAAATCCGGAATACAAAAGTCCGCTGCGCGTCAGTTTCACGGGCGTGGAAATAGAAAAAGTAGACGAGCGAGCCGTTAAATTCATCCTGACTGAACCTTACGCGGCTTTTTTGGAGTTACTGACGTTCGGCATTTTGCCCGCGAGCGCGTGGGAGCCGATCGTGCCCGCAGCGGCTAACTTAGCTGAATTAAACCTCAAACCTCTGGGCAGCGGCCCCTACGCCTTTAAATCGCTCACGAAAGACAAAGCAGGCAACATTAAGTCATACGAGCTGGAAGCGAATAAACAATATTTTAGGGAAAAGCCGTATATCAGCACCGTAATTTTTAAATTTTTCCCCCTGTTCGGAGACGGCGTGAACGCCATTAATGAGGGAAAGGTGGAGGGAATTGATTATCTGCCCCAAGAGTATGAAAATAAAATTACCAATAAAAACAACTTGAACCAATACTACTTAACGCAGCCCCAGTTTACCGCTCTCTTTTTCAATCAAAATAATTTAGGGGCGCTTAAAGACGCGCGGGTACGGCAAGCGCTCGCCTTTGCCTTAGATAAAACATCTTTAGCGGCGCTGTTCCCTCACACGCAAATTATTGACAGCCCGATTTTACCGATGTTTACCGAATTCTATAATGAAAGCGTCGCCAAATATGATTTTAACGTCGACCAAGCGCGTTCTTTGTTAAATGCGGCTGGCTGGCAGGTAACCGAAGTGCCGACGGCAAACGCGAGCGAGGGCGCCACCACTACTAATGTACTGCCCGGAGACAGGTGGCAAAAAAAAGGGGATGAGTGGCTAACGCTGACGATCGCAACCATTGACCAGCCGGATACCGTTCAAGTCGCTGAATTTATAAAAAAAGCTTGGGAGGCAATAAACGTTAAAGTAACCGTTAACGCCGTGCCCGCCCAATTAATTCAAACCGAGGTTACCCGGCCCAGGAATTATCAAGTGCTTTTATACGGCCTAGTCTTGGGGGCTGACCCTGACCAGTATCCTTTCTGGCACTCCTCCCAAATCGGCCCGAGCGGCTTGAATTTAACTAATTACATTAATAAAGAAGTGGACATCCTTTTGGAAGACGGCCGCATCACCACCAATAAAAGCACCCGGCAAGAAAAATACAACAAATTACAGGAAATTATCGCGCGCGATCTGCCGGCTATTTTCCTCTACAGCCAAAGCTACCCTTATCTGCAAAATAATAAAATCAAAGGCTTTGATACGCAAGCGATTACCATCCCCAGCGACCGCTTCTCTAATATCGTTAATTGGTACATCAATACTAGAAAAAAAATAGTCTGGTAAAAACATTAAAGCGTTAAAACGCTGTAACATAAAAACATCCGTGAATATTTTTGCATTTTTGTTTTAATGTTTTTATGTTTTAAGGTCTGTTTGGGTTACGCCGATGTGGTGAAATTGGCAAACACGCACGGTTCAGAGCCGTGTGCCGCAAGGCTTGTGGGTTCAAGTCCCACCATCGGCACAACTTTAGTTAAAAGCATGTAAAGTTATAAAGTTTAAAAGCAAAATTTAAACTTTACGAACTTTATGGCTTTCTAACCTTAAACTCTTTTTTATGTTTATTCGCAAACCCCTATCTCGGCGAGCAAACGACACGGCTCGCGCGGCCGTTAATGTTAATTCGGCAACGGCGGCGTCATCTAAGCCGGCTGGTTTTATGCGCCGCCGTTTGGGCAAACCGCAAACCAAAGGCAGCGCCGCTAAATTTACTGCCGCGCCGCGCGGCCCGCTGCCGCCCGTTAATCAGCCGAGGCCGGCCGCGGCGGCTAGATCGCGCCGAATAAAAGACGGCGGCGACAGCTTAAAAATTTACTGCCTAGGGGGGCAGGAAGAAGTCGGGCGCAACTGCACGGTGTTTGAGTACGGCAGCGATATTATTATTTTGGACATGGGCATCCAATTTCCGGACGAAGACATGCCCGGCATTGATTACATTATTCCCAACGTCAGTTCGCTGGAAAATAAAAAGCGCAACATCCGCGGCGTTATTTTCAGCCACGGCCACCTTGACCATATCGGCGCCGCGCCCATGCTATTGGAAAAACTGGGAAACCCGCTCATTATCGGCCGGCAACTAACGCTCGCTTTAATCAAAAACCGCCAAGAAGACTATAAGCGCGGCACCGCCAATAAACTCAAAACTGCCACCATCCAATCGCTGGAGCAAAAAATAACTTTAGGCAAATTTAAAGTTGCTTTTTTCCCGGTAGACCACTCCATTATGGATGCCGTCGGCGTTATTATCCAAACGCCCCAGGCAACGATTATCCATCCCGGCGACTGGGCATTGGAACAAAACCCCGTAACCGGGAAAGCCGTCACTTACGAACAATTAGGAAAACTTCCTTCGCCGCGCGTATTGATGCTGGAAAGTTTGGGGGCGACGGTTACCAAAGAACGAGTGTCGACGAAAGTAACGATGGCTAATATTCAAAAACTCATTGAAGAAGCGCCAGGCAGAATTATCATCGGCACTTTTTCTTCTCAAATTGAGCGCATTAAATATATTTTGGAATATGCGGAAAACATAGGCAAAAAAGTGGCGCTTGACGGCTACAGCATGAAAATGAATATTGAAATCGCTAAAGAGCTGGGCTACATCAAGGCGCATAAATCAACCATCATCGGCATTGAGCAAATCCACCGCTATCCGGACAATCAAATAATCGTTATCTGCACCGGCGCGCAGGGAGAAAATAACGCTTCCTTTGCGCGCATCGTCAACAACAACCACCGCCACCTTAAAATTCAGCCTAACGACACGGTTGTTTTTTCTTCTTCCGTTATCCCCGGCAATGAAGCTACTATCCAAAAACTAAAAGACCAAATTTACCGCTTAACGGAAAATGTTTTTCATACCGAAATTATGGATGTGCATTCCAGCGGCCACGCCACTGCCGCCGACATCAAGGCCGTGCTGAAACAAATAAAACCGGACTATTTCCTGCCGGTTTACGCCAACTATTACATGCTGGTGGAAGCCAAAAAACTCGCGATCAGAGAGGGTTTTAAAGCGGATAAAGTATTCGTTTTGGAAAACGGCGACAGTCTGGAATTCAAAAGAAACTCCAACGCGGTTCTGCGCAAAGAAGCGGCCAATACCGATTATGTGATGGTAGACGGGCTGGGGATAGGGGATATTTCCGAAATCGTTCTGCGCGACCGGCAGGTAATGTCCGAAGACGGCATGATTGTGGTGATTGCGACTATTTACAGCAAGACCGGCAACCTGGTCGGCAACCCGGACATTATTTCCCGCGGCTTTATCCATATGAAAGAAAATAAAAAGCTGGTGGAAGACACGCGCATGAAAGCCAAAGAAATCGTGATGTCCAGTTCTAACGCGACCAAAGCCGACGAAAACTTCATCAAAAACAAACTGCGCAATACTTTAGGCGAATTTTTGTTCCGCAAAACGCAAAGACGGCCGATGGTGCTGCCGGTGATTATTAAGGTGTAGTCCGCCGCAATTTCGCGCTATAGGACTGCGGCACCGCGTTAAATATCCCTCTTTTGAAAAGAAAAAAGCCCCAAGACATCCTGTTTTTATGGGGCCAAAATTGAAGGATGGGAGAGCGAATAAGTCCTATATTTGATTTACATCAAAATCTCCATAGCCCACGAGGGCTTGCCTCCCATTGATACCAGCGTTCAAAATCTTCGTTTTAACCTCAAGATTTGAGATTACGTGCCGAAGATTGGGAATAGCTAACGGGGCGACTAGCTCTACGGCTTGACTGTGCCCACTTGAGATGTATACAAAACGAGTTATCACCCATTTGTCCTTTGGACCCGTCGTGTATATAATATAATCTTTGAGCTCCAGACAGTAGCCGTTGAAATTCGCGTTGGCTTCAAAATTCGCTGGTATCCGCTTGATGGAAACAATTTCCGACTCTGGGACGGGCTGCAAATACCGATAGTCAAAGTACCCCTGAACAAAAATTGCCACCATTATTACAAACAAAACAGCAACCAGCCCTGCTATGCCAATAATATACCATCCATCGTCTTTACTGAACATTGTCCTGTCTCCTTTTTTTAATATATTTGCCGCCACTTGAAGGAGGGCGACTATCCTATTTAAAAGACCAAAAATCTAATATAAAAGTCTATCATGTTGTATAATTTCTGTCAACCTTTCAAAAATTGACTTATCTTTTCTTTTACGGTAAAATAAAATATATGCGCAAAATTGACTTGAAATCAGTCGTTTGGAAAGAGGGCAATTATTACATCTCACAGTGTTTAGAGGTGGATGTTTCTAGTTTCGGAAAAACAAAGAAAGAGGCGCTAGCTAACCTGCAAGAAGCCTTAGAATTATATTTTGAGGATATGCCGTTGCCGGAAAAAACGGAAGTGAAAAATCCCATCATCGCCTCGGTGAAACTTCAGTATGCCTAAACCATATCCATTGCGGATAGTTTTAAAAGTCCTTGCCAGTAAGGGCTTTATTTTTATTTCCCAGCGCGGCTCGCATGCGAAATACCGCAAAGAAAAAGAAAACGAAGCCGCTTTAACGGTAATTGTGCCTGCTCACGAAAAAGAAATCCGCTATGGCACCTTCCGATCTATTTTGCGCCAGTCAAAATTAAAGGAAAGTGATTTTAAAAAAAAATAAATTGACCCCGCCTCCTAATTTTGCTACAATAAAAAAGACCGATTAAGGTCTTTTTTATTGAATAATTATCTTTAATATTTAAACTCCCCCTCGGGAGAAGGGGGCAGGGGGGTTAGGGCATGTCCAATAATTTCAAAAAAATAGGGCTGAATATCTTAATTCTGCTGTTTCAGGGAATATATTACGGCGTCAAATTTTTAATACTGGGATTGCGCAACTTGCTTTTTCTGCCCTCATATAATATCTCTAAAAAGATTTTTGGCGGCGCCGTTATTAAGCTGTACGGGCAGTTCCTGATTTTAAAAACAAGGATCGGCGTTAACGAACGCGCGCGCTTTAGGCGCCTGCTTTTAAGCAGCCGCGCCACGCACGCTACCATTATCGGCTTAACTATCGTTATTTTAATCATTAATTTAACCGCCGCCGGCAAAGACACCTTGGCGGCCGACGCCAGCGCGCCCAAACCAATACTTTTTTACTTAATCCAAAGCGAATTTTCCGAAGACGGAGAACTGATCGTGGAAACCTTTGACCAGTCCGCCATCGTCACGCCCGAAGAAGAAAACTACTTGCGCAATTTAGGCAGCGTGCGCGTGCAGCCGCAGGCGGAAATGAAAGCGGTCGGGGAAGCGGAAAACGAAACGGCCGAGAGTCTGGTGCACGGCGGCAGCTCCTTTGTCAAACCCAACCTCGCCCAAACTAAAAAAATAAAGCGGCCGCGCGCCACTATCGTCTTTCATACGGTGCAATCGGGTGAAACCATCAGCACCATCGCGCAGGAATACGACGTCTCGGTCAGCACCATTTTATGGGAAAATAATTTAACCGCTTACTCGGTTATCCGGCCGGGAAACAGTTTGGCTATTTTGCCGGCCAGCGGCATCTCTTACGTAATTCAGCGGGGCGACACCCTGCAAGGCATTGCTAAAAAATACGACGTGGCTGAAGAAGAAATCGCCCGCTTTAACAAATTAGCCGACGCTGGCTATCTCAAGTCCGGACAAAAAATCATCATTCCCGGCGGCAGCAAAAAGTACACCGCTCCGGCGGTTACGAGCTACTCCGGCATCGCCGCTTTAAGAGAGCTGGTAACGCCGCCGGCGGCTAAAGCGGTGCCGGGCAATAAGATGAACTGGCCGACCGTTGGTTATCGCATCACCCAATATTACAGTTGGCGCCACCGCGGCATTGACATTGCCAACAAAATAGGCACGGCTATTTATGCCGCCGATGCCGGCACGGTTGAGTACGCCGGCTGGGGCACCGGCTACGGCAACCAAGTCGTCATTGACCATGGCGGCGGAAAAAGAACGCGCTACGGGCATGCCTCTAAATTGTTGGTGCAAAAAGGCGAAGAAGTAGCGAAAGGACAAGTTATCGCTTTAATCGGCTCTACCGGCTGGTCCACCGGCCCGCACGTGCACTTTGAAGTTATAATTAATAATATCAAGTACAACCCGCTTGACTTTGTAAAGTAAAAATAATACTATGCATTTTATCATCGGCACCATCGGTATGGTCGTCGGCGCGTTGACGGTGGTTTATTCGGAAAAAATTTACAACGCTTTCGGCCCCATCCCTTGGTTTGAAAAATATCTGGGCACCGAGGGCGGCTCGCGCCTTGGTTACAAAATAATCGGGCTATTAGCATTTTTTATCTTTATGCTCGTTTTTTTAAACTTGCACCAAAGTTTTATCCTTTGGATTTTAAGCCCGATAATCAGGCCGATGCAAGGGACAATTGTCAATTAACAATTACCTGTCTCGCCGTAGCGGGGCCGAGGCGGACGAATGATCAATTAACATAAATTCGTAATTGACAATTTTTAATTTGTAATTGATTTTGGGCTGTTAGCTTAGCTGGTACCCGCCGACAGCTGCGCAGTCAGGCAGGCCCGCCTAGCTGCTCCGCCAAAGGCGGGCTGCTGGCGGGGAGCGCCTGTTTATATAAATATGCAAAGTCAATGTTCTTATGTTTATGTTCTTTATTCAAAAATATTAAATAAATTTTATATTGGGTATACGGAAAATTTAAAAGAACGCTTGATTGAACATAAGTCGGGATCTACTTATACAACTTATAGAATGCGAGGTTTTAAATTAGTATATTATGAAAGTTGTATAAATAAAAAGGATGCGACCGCGCGTGAAAAGCAGTTAAAAACAGGGTATGGCAGACAATATTTGCGCAATAGACTAAAAAATTATTTAAATAGTCCGGGCTGTTAGCTTAGCTGGTAGAGCGCCGCGTTTGCAACGCGGAGGTCGCCGGTTCGAATCCGGCACAGTCCACCACTAAATAAAAAACAACTTACCCATAGAGAAGTAAGTTGTTTTTTATTTAGTGGTCATTATACTAAAAAGTTCGGACTTATTTCCAGCAGAAAAGAAATACTTAACTTTTCCACTTTTCGCGCTAACTTCTTTGTGAGTAATGTAGTATAATAAAAACAGTCCGTCCGGTACAATTCCTTACGCCTTAAAGACTACCAGGTAATTAGGTTTAATTTTTTTATTTTAATTGCCTCGCTCTTACCCTTGCTTTGGCTTTTATGATTATTGTCCCGAAAATTTGCTTTACCCCGTTAAATATCCAGAGAGCGAGTTTAATAGGGTAAAAAAAACACCCACTATGACAAACCAAAAACCAGACCATCAAAAACGATACTTAATAAAAGACATCTTTGCCAGGCTTCGCGTCCCTAAAGGAGGGGAAAAATATCAGGAATGGGAAAAACAATATCTGGAAAGGAAAGAGGTAGAAGAATATTTTATCATCCATCATAACAGCGAATGGCACCCGTTCGTAAAAAAATACTATAAATCAAAGCACTTTTTGAAATGGGCGATAAAATTGATTGTTCCCGACTTTCTGATCGGCCATCCGAATATGTGGGACAATTTAAAAACGCTCCGCAAGCATCCAAACTTCAAGCCCCTGCGCATGGCACTCGTGGCCTGGATAATTTTTACGCTCACTATTGGCTCAAGTGGGATATATATTTTGTTGAATGCTCCGAATATTTTCGCCTCCACCTTCGCCGACGACACCCAGGCCGAGTTTGACGCCGGCGCCCACAGCAACACCCAGTGGGACTCCGGCAACAGCTGGCTGGAGTTCGACGCCACCGGCCTCTCCTCCGGCGCCGGCGATTTCACCTCCTCCATCAAAGATTCCGGTGTTACCGCCACCTGGAACTCTCTCGCCTGGGTTCCTAACCGCCCCACCGGCAAGGAACTTCCGGATAACACCAACTCCGAGACCGACTACACCACCGGCAACGCCGATATGACGAGCAACTTCATTCTCCTCCATATGAACGAATCTTCCGGCGCCATCGCCGACACCTCTGGCGCCGGACACAATGGCACTTATAGCGGCTCTTCCTACTCACAAACCGGTGTTCTAAACACCGCCCTTGGCTTTGGTGGCACTAATACCTTAGATATGGGTGACCCCAGCGAACTGGATGGTTCCGCTTATCTGTCCGTTGAAATGTGGGTTAAACCAACCACTCTCACTTCAATCGGAATGTTTGCTGTTAAATCTGGTAGTAGTCAAAACCAATTTGTCATCAGATCGGGAACTACTAGTTTAATTGATGAGGCTTATTTCTTTGTCTCCACTTCCCTCACCGATTCCTCTACTTATTTCGCCACCTCTAACTTAAATTTAACTACTGACGTCTGGCAACATCTGGCTTTCGTCTATGATGGCACTCTCGCCGCTGGTAGCCGCGTTGCTATCTACAAAAACGGCGCCGCCGTTTCCGGTTCTATTAATGGCACTATTCCCGCCGCTATGACCACCTCCACTAAGACCCTTTACATCGGCAACAATACCGGCACTAATCCCTATAACGGTCTTATGGATGAAGTTGCCTTTTTCAGCCGCGCCCTCTCCGCGACCGAGGTCGCCGACCATTACAAACGCGGCGCTCTTAACCTGAAATACCAGGTCCGCAGTTGTGACGACGACGCCTGTTCCGGCGAAAGCTTTATCGGCCCCGACGGCACCGGCTCCGACTACTACTATTGGAAAACAACCAACGCCATCACTACCCCCTCTTTCTCTCTCACTAACGTCTCTACTAACCGCTACTTCCAATATAAGTCCTACTTTACCAGCAGCAATACCTCTTACTCGCCGGAAGTAAAAAGTGTCACCGCCGACTATTCCAACTCCGCCCCCGCCACCCCCACCAATTCCTCTCCTTCCT
>MFFV01000046.1:22491-23451 GCA_001777995.1 Candidatus Falkowbacteria bacterium RIFCSPLOWO2_02_FULL_45_15
CAACGCTGACTGGCAGGTTGACGACGACTCCGACTTCGCCACCCCCGTCTGGACCCGCACCGCTGGCAGCGGCGAAATCACCACCGCCGTTAACTCCACTAACGGCACCTTCGCCAATGAACTCTCCGGCAAAACCGAACTTGACCACTACACCGTCTATTACTGGAAAGTTAGATATGCCGATGGCGGCCAGTGGTCTAGTTACTCTACCGCCACCTCTTTCACCACCAACACCTTCTCCACACCCGTCAACTCATCTCCTACCAGTACCTCCACTGTCGCCACTCTCACTCCTCTCCTTATCGCCTCCGACTTCTCCGACGCCCAAAGCGGACATACCAGCGCCTACGCGCAGTGGCAAATTGATAATAATATTGACTTCTCCTCCACCGTTTATGATTCCGGCGCCATCGCTTATAGCGCCTCTCGCTCCGTTCCCATCAGCACCTTAAGCAACTCCACTCTTTACTATTGGCGAGTCCGCTACCAGGACTCCTCTAGCTCTTGGTCCGACTGGTCCACCGGCACTTCTTTCTCTGTTCAAATTCCCGAGTCGTCTGTTAAAGTCGTGCCTATTTTTGGCAACACCACCGTTGACCAAGGCGATACCGTCAAAATTGATATCCAAGTATTAAATCTAACCAACGGCAGTCCGATCAACGATGCTACTGCCACCATTTCCATCTTCAACTCTTCCGGCACTAAATTAGTAGATACAGCCGATATGACCTATCTCACCGGCTCGAGCGGCATCTACCGCTATTCTTATACCATTCCCTCAACTAGCGGCAGTTACACCTATGAAGCCATCGCTAGCTCCAGCAGTAAAATCGGCTATACCGCCGCTAATTTTGAGGTCCGTACCATCGCCGCCGACCTGACTTCCACTAAATCAACCGTTGACTCCGAAGCCACCTCTCAAGCCACCGAGCGCACCTCCCAAGCATCCGAGCGCACCTC
>MFFV01000046.1:23468-29160 GCA_001777995.1 Candidatus Falkowbacteria bacterium RIFCSPLOWO2_02_FULL_45_15
ATCGGCGCCATGATTGTTACTCAAAGCACTGTCAGTGACGCCTCCCCCTCCGCCACCTCTTTCATCACCGCTCTCACTAACTCCACTAATGACTTTTACAATAATGCCGTTCTAACTTTCACCTCCGGCTCTTTGGATGGCCAAAGCCGCCGCGTCTCCGACTACAATGGCACTACCAAAACCATTACTCTTGATCCGGCTCTCACTTCCGCTCCCGCCAACGGAGACGCTTTTACTATTGTCGCCCAAAACGTGCGCGTGGAAGAACAACTCGCCTCCCATGAATCATCGGAATCAAGCTTCCGCACTTCCGTCACTTCCAGCTTAACCAGTATTGAGGGTAAGATTGACACCCTAACCACCGCCTTAAACACCGTGGACACCAACTTAGACAGCGTCCAATCCACCGTCAACTCCCTGCGCACCTCCCAGCAAAAACTCTATCAAGTTAATCTTTCTGACGTCTCCGAAATCCAGGCCGGCAACACCTATCGCGCCAAAGTTATTGTTCTTGATTATGAGTCCAATCCCGTCACCCCCTCCACCGCTCCCACTATTCTCATTCGCGACTCAAGCCGCGCCCTGTCTCTCGCCACCACCACCATGACCGAACTTTCTACCGGCGTTTACGAATATACTTCCGCTATTTCCTCCTCTGCCACCGCCGGCCTCTGGGAAACCATCGTTAACGTTGACGTCGGCGGCTCCGCCGATATTGTCCGTAACGACTACTGGCAGGTAACCGGCGCTCCCGCGCAAGTGCTTGTCAATTCCATTAGCGACTCTTCTATTCCCTCCATTTCCGCCGACGTCACTATCACCAACGAGGGCGGCGGCGCCTATGAGTATCAGTACGAATGGTGTGTTGTTTCCTCTCAAGACAATCAGTGCGGCGGCAATGATGATGTTTACTACGCCTCCGCCGCTAAACTCGTCTCCGCCGGCGCCGATTTCAACCCGACCTTAACCGCCACCGTCTCCTCCGACGGCTCCTACTGGTTCAAAGTCGTTGTCTATTATGGCACCGCCGCCTCCGGCGCCTCCCGTTCTTTCACTACCGCAACCGAAAGTGTTTCTCCCTCGTCCTCCAGCGGCGGCGCTAGCATCACCGCCCCATCCTCCACCACGAAACCCTCCGCCACCAACGAGAACATCTATCTCGCCATTAATAACGTCAAAAACGATCTGTCCGCCAACTCCAAACAACTGGAACTTGTTTTGGGTGTTCTAGGCACTCTCAGCCCCTCTCTCAAAACTATTCTCTCCGTTAACACTGTTAAAATTGAAAATTTAACCGACATCCAAAACAAAATCTCCGACTTGCACGCCATCTCCTCCGCTACCCGCCGCCTGCTGGAACAAACCATCGCCGAGCCGATTGTAGAAACCTGGCTGACCTTCAACTCCGTCCAGTTCAACTTCCTCATCAGCAACCCTCTTGCCGAAAACAAAATTCTGAAATTTAAATCCTATCTCCCCTCTGAAGTTAAACCGGAACACATCATTGACCTAAGCGGTCTTAGCCTTGACTATGACCCCGGCGCCGAGAGCTACTTTGTCTACGGCGACATCACCCTCGGCGGGAACCAAACCATCGCCAAAAAAGTGGAGGTTAAAGACGTCTGGATTTTTACCGACGAAGAAATCAAATCTCTTCGCGGCCAAGCTAACACCTTATCTTCTCCTCTCGCCGGCACCCAGTACGATGCCCAAGGCGCCATTCTCAAAAATGAAATTGAAACCGTTCTAAACACAGTTCTCTTGGACCAAAAAGAAAACTACCGCTCCCCCCAAGACCATATCGTCGCCTACCGCTACAATAAAGAAAAAATTGATTCGGTTAAAAAAGATATTGAAAAATTAAAAGATCTGGCTGTTGCCTCCGGCGCCTCCCGCGGCATCGTCGGCAGCGTCGGCGGCATTCAGACCTTTGCCACTTGGGGAATAATTCTTACTATTATTTCCGGCTTTGGTTTGCTGGCAATGGTGATCTTCTCCATGTGGCGGCATCAGACTATGCTGGCGGCGATGGCGCTGGGAATGCATAAAAATGAAGTGATGGCGCAGTTTGGCGGAACGAGAAGACACCGGCAAAAACTTTTAGGAAAAAAATTGATTGCTAAAACGCGTACGCTGTTCGCTCGAATGTCATTTATTTGGGATCTGCCGTGGAAAAAAATTTTGATTTGGGTTGCGGTTGTGATTTTTGTAATTCTTGCGATTACATTTATGCCGGAGCTGTTTAATAAACTAAAAAACACAGAAACGCCGGCAGTTGCGCCAATTGCGCCACAAACAAAATCTATCGGCTCTACGCTTATTTCTAATACGCAGCCGCAGACAGAAGCGGCTCCCAGCAACGGCGAAGATGATACAAAAAACAAAATGGCTTTAGAATTAATCAACCCCACATTAAAAATTAAGAATACGCCGACCGGGTGGCTTAATGTTCGTGACTCAGCTTCACTTAATGGTGACATTATCGCTAAAGTTTATCCTAACGAACAATACGAATACACCGAAGAAAAAAATAGCTGGTATTATATCATCATTCCCAAAAATAAAAGCGGCTGGGTATTTAAAGATTATGTCCAAGAAATTAAAAATTGAAAACGATGCCCCGCTATTTAACGCGGCCATTCATGGTATTTTTTTAATTGTTGCTGGTTTAGTTCTGCCAGCAGTTTTAATTCCAATTGTAAAAATCACCAACTATTCCGAGATTGTTGAGGAAATAGCAAAAGCGTTGATAGTGCTTCTTTTAATTCTGCGGTTACCTTCGCTTAAGCTGAGGCTGGCTGGCGCGATAGCTTTTGGCTTTTTGTTCGGTTTGTCAGAAAATTTTTTATATCTCAACCAAATTTTTCAATTCGGCGATTTCAGCGTTTTGTGGCAAAGATTTTTGTGGACAGTACCGATGCATTTTACTACGGTCCTGGTAATGACCTTAGCGGGGATGGGGAAAAAATGGTTTTTGATCCTTGGGCTTATCGGCGCTGTGATTTTGCACATGTTGTTTAATTCATTAATTGTTAATACTCCAATCATCTAAAGTAATAAAAATTTTTCCTATACAAAAATAAACCCGCTGCTTGGACCATGGGTTTATTTTTATTATTTTTAAATCCTAAAATAATTTATCAAATAATGTCAGACCGCCGAAAAACACAAAGACGAAAAAAATAATAACGATGATTATTTTGCGCCACAGCCGCGCCTGAAACTGCGAGGGCAATGTTTTGTGGTTCATCCAGTTTACCAGCGCAATATGCACGGCCATGGCGCAGGCGTTAATGACTGCGCCCAGCACAATCAAAAACTTTGGCTCATAGATATTGAATAAAAATAACATAATACCGAAGGCAATCTGCGCCCAGACAAAATAAAAGTAAATTTTAGACAGATTGATTTTGCCGCTCGGACGCCCGCCTAATTTCCACAGCGCTAAATTTTCCGCCATAATGCGCGAGGTGGAATCCATTACTCCCAGTTGAGTCTGAAACAGCATTATTGACACCACAAATAAAAACAAAGCTCCGATCCCGGGGGCCAGCCGACTGCCGATCGCGAGCCCTTCGTTAATTACAAACTGGATGCCTTGCGCGTTAGTGGGGTTGCCAAAAGCGGTTACGTAAGCGAGCAGCATTAATAGGCACATGGCGAGTACCCCTAAAAACCAAAAAACTAAAAAGTGCTCTAAATTAATTTTGCGCCACCAGGCGCGAAAACGGCTGATGCTGACCGCGTCAACTTTAAAATCTTCACCGGTTAATTTTACCGTCTGGTGTTCGCGGATGTCGCGGAACAGCCCGGCGATTTTTTGCGCGTGATGGCCCATGCCGTAACCTTTTTCCCGAATGTAAATTGATTGCGTTAAATTCAAGTTGCCGCCGGCGCCCGCATACGCGAACGCGCCTAACCAAACCGCTAAACTCATCCCGGCGGGCCAAAAGCTAAATCCTTCCCCCAGCCCGACTATGCCTTGCGCCAACATGCCCCAATCGGCGCCGCGCGCCAAAATAAAAGTTAAAATTAAAATAAAAGGGATGCCCAAAAAAATAATAATTTTCGTGACGGCTTCCATTACGCCGTAAACGGTTTTACCGACGCTCAAAATCACGCCGATAGTCATTAAAAAAATAATCGCTAACCATTTAAAATCAGCGATGCCGAAAACAAAAGCCAAAACCTGCGCGCTCGCGGCAATAATACCGGGCAAGCCAAAACCGATAAAAGTAGAAGCGATAAACCAGCCCGCCGCCCAGCGCCATAATTTATGCATGCCGACAAAAACCGATTCGCCCTTAACCAAAGCGTAGCGCTCAATTTCCATGTTAATAAAATATTGGCAAGTAATGCCAAGCACCGCTCCCCAAGCAATGCCTAAGCCAAAGTTAGAAACTAAATAAGGCCATAAAATAACTTCTCCCGAGCCCAATCCTAAAGCTAAAATGATAAAACTTGGGCCTAATATTTTTTTAAAAGAAATCACGGGCGGAAATTCTTTTAACGGTTGCGTCATATTATTCTAAAAATAAAAGCAGCGCCATCGCGCCGATGCCGAGCGCAATGCCTAAGAGTTGTTTAGCCGACTGCCCCAGTTCGTTTTCTTTTTTTAATTCCGGAATTAAATCGGCGGTAGCGATGTAAATAAATCCGCCGACAGTCAATGAGACGATGATATCGGTAAAGCCGGCGATTCTACTGGCAAACATTATTCCGGCGCCCGCGCCGGCAAAAGCGAGCAAAGCGGATAAAAAATTGAAAAATATCGCTTTGCTCCGCGTTAGGCCGGCATAAAGCAAAACGCCAAAGTCGCCGACTTCCTGCGGGATTTCATGGGTGATGACCGCAACCGTCGTCACGACGCCAAGAGGGAAACTAACGGCGTAGCTGCCGGCGATAATTAAGCCGTCAATAAAATTATGCAGACCGTCGCCGACTAAATTAACGGCCGCGAACGAATGCACGTGCTGGCGCGAGACGGGGATGTGGCAATGCCGCCAGCAAACCAGCTTTTCTAAAATAAAAAAGACGATGATGCCGGCAAGAATTATTAAAGAGGAAACGCTGGTTAATGCCCCGCCTTCCGCCAATTCCGGCACTAAATGCAAAAACACGTCGCCTAACAGCGCACCCGCGGAAAAACTGACTAAATAAAACAAAAATTTCTTCAACTTTTCCGCGCTTAAAGCAAGCGCCGTAACTCCAATCAGAGAAATAAGAGAAACTGTTAACACGCTAAAAAAAACGGGGATGGCCATAAAAAATTTTAAAAAATAAACGCTTTAATCATTGTAACAGATTATTGCCGACTAATCTATTGTTTAATTTTATTATCCATCTTAATAGCTTGCCGCGCAATAGACACCGACAATAATCCAGTCAACGCCAACTGTACCAACGGGCTGACACCAAACCCAAAAACAGTTGGCATCATGTTACTATACTGCCACTGATTAAAAATATAAACCGCTTTGTATTCAATCACGGCGGCAATGGTAATGCCGGTAATGATAACATAAAGACTCGCTGACAGAGAGTCTTTATTAAACCACCAAAAATTTTTCCGGATTACCGTTCCGCCAAAAAATATCCCGAGCAACAATATAGTATCTATGCTGGCAGCGTAAACCATTAGCGGCCAAAAGCTCAAGTTAAAAGTATGGGACGCGTAAAGGTAAGAGGCGTG
>MFFV01000047.1:0-8913 GCA_001777995.1 Candidatus Falkowbacteria bacterium RIFCSPLOWO2_02_FULL_45_15
CGTGCAGGGAATGCCTGAAGGAATTCCGGAAAATATTCCCGAGGGAATGTCCGGCGGGCCGCTCAACGGGAAAGTGCAAATGGGTCCGAGCGAAGAGCAGCTGCAAAAAATTGAGGCGCAAAAATTAAAAGGCCAAAAGCAAGCCGCGGCCGGAATGGAAAAGGGACTGAAGCAGATGGAGGCGCAATACGCCAAATTAGAAAAAAATAAAATTGCCGTGCCGGCAGAAATAAAAGCCAAACTGCAGAAAGCGCGCGCGATAGTGGAAGCGGTTAAAAACGCCAAAACGAGCGAAGAATTGGAAGCGATTGATACGGAAGAATTCGCGGTGCTGATGGACGAGTTAGGCAGCGCTGTCGGCGAAATCCAGAAACAGGCCCAAATGCTCGTTGGTTTAAAAAAAGCGGCCAAAGGAATGCAAAAAACCATTGCTACTTTTGAAAATCAAATCGCCAAATTAACCAAACGGGGTTTAACCATTCCGCCGGAAACAACCGACAACTTAAAAAAAATTAAAGCCATCATTGCGGCTATCAACGCGAATAAATCGATTGAGGAGCTGGAAGCGTTGGGGTGGGAGGAAATCGGCGACATTATGGACCAACTGGGCGAAAGCCGTCGCGAGTTAGAAATGCTCGCGCGCTGGCCGCAGGCGGTGAAACAAATTGACAAAGAAATCACGAACTTAGGCAAAGTGGCTAAAAAATTAGAAACAACGGTCAATAAGCTGAAAACGAAAGAAATTGATTTAACCGAAAACTTGGCTAAGTTTAAAACCGGTCTAGAAGAAATCAAAGCCGCTCGCGCCGCCGCCGAACAAACAATGAAGTCCGGGGACGCTGCAGGCGCTTTTGACGCGCTGGAAGAAAATGTCTTTGGCAAAATAAGTGAAATATACGAAGAGCAGCGCGTGATTGAAACGATGGCTAACTTAGGCCGCTTTGCCGCTGATTACAAAAAAGGCATCGCCAGCGCGCAACAGCAGATTAACAGCTTGAAAAAGAAAAAAATAAACACGGCGGAGTTAGAAGATATTTTAAACAGGACTAAAACTAAAGGCAACGAAGTTTTAGCTTTATTAAAAGCTAAGCCGCTGGATGAAGAAGCGATTGTCGATGGCCTGGAAGCTTTAAGCGAACTGCGCAATGAGTTTGGCGATAAATTAGACGAACTGGGCGGCGGCGCGGCCATGCCGTGGGAGCAAGGCAAACAGCAGTTCCAGGCGATACAACTGCCCAAAGAATTCCAGCAGTTCAGCCAGCAACTGCAGGTAAAACAGCCGGCACAGCAACCAGCGCAAGAGTAAATAGATTAAATAAAAATCATCCCGCAATACTGCGGGATGATTTTTATTTGGCAGGGGCATAAGGATTTGAACCTTAACCAACGGTTTTGGAGACCGTTATGCTACCATTACACCATGCCCCCTTATATTTTATAAAATTTATTTATTAATGGCGAGCTTTGGTAGGCGAGGAGACCGACGTTCTACCGTTGAACTATTCCCCCGGATAAACGAAATATAGCGCGGGCATGCTATATTTTCAACTCAAAGCAAGAGAGTTAAATTTACTTTGTTTCTTTATGCAAAGTATGCTTTTTACAAAAGCGGCAAAATTTTTTTAGCTCCAGCCGCTGTTTGATGGTTTTTTTATTCTTGTGCGAGTTATAAGTAACGCGTTTGCAGGCAGTGCACTCCATTTTAATCATGTTGTCTTGGGACATAAAATTTGCTTTTATTTTTTAATTTATACTCCCTACAGAATACATTATTCGTCCGCAAAAGTCAAGCCATCCTCTAAAATGTCTAATTCCTAATTAACTTAATTATTCTAAATGAATCCCAATGCCCTAATGATTAAGTCAATTAGAAATTAGAATAATTAGAAATTTTATTTAGTGTCTTCCAGCGCCGCGCTCGGGTAAACCGCGCATAACAAAATTGCGGCGAGCGCCAAAAAAAGATACTCCAGCGGCAGGAAAACCAAAAACGCCACGGCGGCGAGCGAGCCTATCAGCCAGCTTAAAGAAGAAAGGTTGCGGAAGATGCTGATAATGTCAATATCCTGTTTGTCAATGATTTTAAAAAAGTATGATTCCTGCATCGCTTCCACTAAAGAAGCCCCCACGCGGGTGGTAAAAAGAACCGCCGCCCAAAGAGCCGCGTTCGCGGAAGTAAGAAAAAAAATGGCCGCCGTCGCCCCGCTCATAATCAACCAACCTCCTATTAGTATCTCTTTTTCCCCTAAATAGCGGTCGGCTAAGATGCCGGCGGGAATTTCAAAGACAATGAAAGGCAAAAGCATAATGGTAAAAATAATGCCGATCTGCGGCCAGCTAAAGCCGATTTGCTCGTGCAGATAAAGGGGCGTATAAAGAACCATCCAACAGTAAAAAAAACGCAGCACAAAGTGCGTGAGAAAAATATTGCGCAAATTACGGTTACTAAAAAATATTTCGCTTAAGCGGCCGAACTGCCGGCTTTTATACTCAACTTTATCTTGCAGAAATCGCCGCTGCCAAAACAGCAGCAGTACTGCCGGCAACAGCGCTATCCCTGACCAAAAATATACGCTCGCGTAAGCATCCAGCCCGGTAATGTTGCCCATGACCAAAGGCGCCAGTACCCACGCCACGTTGACAATCGTCATAAAGCGCGTGCGGATGCGCCCGGTTTTGACGTCAACCGAAATGTCCTCCAAAAAGACATCAATATTAATGCCCAATAAATTGGAGGTTAAAAAATTGACGATAAAAAACAGCAACACCAGCCAAGCATTCGTTACCTGGCCAAGCAAAAAATAGCTGGCGGCTAAAATGATAATTAAAACAAAACTGATTTGATAATTGCTGTAAGCGCGGATAAAACGGGGCAAATGCCAAATCGCTAATAAACTGACGAGGGTTGCGGCCGCCACATACAAGCCAACATATTCGGTCGCCGTGAACTGGCCTAAAAATGACGATTGGATATAGCTCACCAGCGCGCCCGACAACGCCCAAAAAAAAGCAAAAACATAAATCAATAAAAAAGTTTTTCTATTTTTTAGCATAACCAGATCATTTTAATTTGGCTGAGTACCAGCGCAAATCGGCGAACAATTTTTTTAATTTTTCAAGGAAACTGTCGTCTTTAATGTTGCCGTCTTCGTCAAACAACTCTTTAATTTTTGGAAAATAAACCGGCGGGCCGACCCAGACCATTTGCAAGTAATTAAAAACTGGCATTAGCTGTTCGGCCATACGCGCTCCGCCGAAAGCGCCGCTAGAAACAGCGCATAGCCCGACCGGTTTTTTAACGTACTCTTTAAACAAAGAATCCAATAAAATTTTGAACTCTCCGGGAAAACTATGGTTATACTCCGGAATCACCATGATTAACGCGTCCGCTTGTTTTACGGCCGTTTGCCATTGTTTAGCGCACGGATTTTTTTCCCAACTGGGAATAGTAACCGCGCTGCCGTAATCGCGCACGTCAAACAATTCGGCATCTAAACCAGCGGCTTTTGCCTGCGCCAGCACAAAGCGCGCCACTTTTTCCGACTGCCTCCCTTCCCGGCCCGTGCCTAATAAAATTGGGACGTATAGTTGGGGCATATGTTCAGTATAACAAAATATTTACTTACTGGAAACTACCAAAAATAACATAGAGACGCGGCAATGCCGCGTCTCTACGAATATTTCTCTGAAACTATATTTTAATTCGCAAACGGCGCTTTAGCGCACAAGTCATCAGCGCAGCCGATTTGCAGCCATTCGTAAAATGGCGCCGGGTCGCCGTCGATGGCAACGCGGAAATCATTAATTTCGGAAAATTGCTGGAGCGTTTCGCGGATTTGGGCGAGCAGTTGCGCGCTGCCGCAGGAAGAACTGGCATTGGGGACAATAGAACGGATGTCTTTAATGTCAACATACGCCATTCCTTTTCTTACTTTTACCGAGTGCAGAATATAGTCGGTGTCTTTAGAAAAAAATGAGCTATAACCAGCTTCCTTTTCCGCTTCCCTCGGACCAAAAAATAAATTAATTAAAGCGGTGGAAATCGGCTCTTCGCCCTCTTTTAATTCGCGCTCCAGCGGATAAACGCGGCTGCAGTCTTCCCCGCCTTTGCTGAAATAAACATCGTAGGTTTCTCCCCCGGCTGCCGATACGGGCGCGTTATCAAACCCCAGTTGCTTATCTGCCTTTATTTCTCCTTCTACGCCCGCGTCCACATTGGCAGTTGGCTGCTCCGTTTCCTGCTCCAGCGGAGTTTTTTTCTGCCAAGCGTAAATTATCCCTGCGGCCGCGATTATTACGATAGCCGCGATAATTATCGCGGTTTTGCTGTCTTTTTTTGGCGGCTGCACCTCGACTCCTTGTTCCTCGTTAAATTGCACTGGTTCGCTAAAACCAGGTATAAGTGGCTCTTGTTCCATATAGTTTTATCCATACACTTTCCAGAATACCCCCACACCAAATTTTGGTGTGGGGGAATACCCTGCGGTGAAAGTGTTTGGATTTATTCTAAAATTAGTCTACTCCCAGAGCATAGGACAAAAAGCTTTAACTGTCAATATTACTACTATACAAAAATCACCCGGCTAAAAATTGCACGGGTGGCTTTATATTTGTGGGTGGAGTAGGATTCGAACCTACGAAGGCACAAGGCCAACAGATTTATGCCGCCGCTGGCGGCACCCCGCCCAAGGCGGTGGCAGTCTGTTGTTGATTGATTTAGTGGGTGGAGTAGGATTCGAACCTACGAAGGCACAAGGCCAACAGATTTACAGTCTGTCCCGTTTGACCGCTTCGGTATCCACCCTTATTAATTTCTTAAAAGCTTCTCCTTTTTTGTAAGATTTAATTTGTAACTCTCTTCTATATGCCTCTTGTCTGCTTCGATAATTCTCTGTATATATAATAACCCACGGTATTCCACTCTTTGTTGATCTGACGAGACCGCTGTTATGTCTTAATAATCTATTATCTAAATTTTCTGTATGACCAATATAATACTTCTTAGTTTTTTCGCTAAACAATATATAAACTTTATACATAATGGCCAACAGATTTATGCCGCCGCTGGCGGCACCCCGTTACCGCTTACAGCGGGCCCCCGCAATATGCGGTGACCAAAGGCGGTGGCAGTCTGTCCCGTTTGACCGCTTCGGTATCCACCCTCATCCAATTATCAATTAAAAATTACGAATGACAAATTACACACTTCCAGGACTCATTCGTAATGGTTAATTCGTAATTGCTAATTGTCTATAGTTCATCAATTTGTTTTTTCATCTCCCCCAGTTTCCCGTTTTCCGGATTTATTTCTTTCAGCGCCTTATAAGCGTCCAGCGCTTCGGCTTTATCTTTGTTCAGTATACCTAAGTTAAACATCGCGTCAAGATATTTAGGATTTTTGGGTTCAATTTTAAGCGCCTCTTTTAAGCATTTGGCCGCTTCTTTGGGCTTATTGAGCGCCTCGTATACCTCGGCCAAATTAAAATAATTCTGGCCGTTAGTGTTGTTTAACTTTAACGATTGCGTGTAATATTCCTGCGCCCGTTCCAGTTCGCTGTTCTGCCTGGCTACCGTCGCTAATTTTTCGTATACTTCGGCGTCTTCGGCGGTGAGTTTTAAAACGTGTTCCAAAGTTTCCTTAGCTTCAGTCAGCTTCCCCGCTTCCAAATAAAGCTGCCCCAGCATTTTAAAGGCAGCAGCGCTTTTACTGTCGAGGCTGATGATGCGAATATATAATCGCTCGGCCTCGTCATAGTCTTCTTTTTTTTTCGCCTCTTCCGCCGCTAAAAATAATTCGTCAATTTCTGAAACGTTTTCCTCTACTTTAGTCGTTTCGCGCGCTAAATTTTCCCGAGCGGCCAAGAGCCGGCCGTATAAACCGGCCGCCCATTCCCTAATTTTACTGAATATCGGCTGGCCGATTTTCCTTAGCCATAACCACCAGCGGCCAAAATTACGCTTCAAGCGGTTGGTAATAATTCGCTGTTTAACCCGCTTCTCTTTTTCTTGAGGCAAATTAGTCAAATCTACGTTAGCCACCGCCGGCAGTTTTCTCTTGATGATGTAAATAATTACGCTGCCGCAAACTAATATTAATAATAGGGGGATAAGATTGTACCACATACATTAAAATTCCTAATTAGTCGTTTTATTTCAGGATTTCCCTGCCGAGCCAAAAATTTTAACGTGTTTTTCCACTAATTCCTGAATCGCGTCAATTGAGGGCGATAATATTTGGCGCGGGTCCGTTTCGGTCGGGTTCGCCTGTAAGGTTTGCCGCAAAGAGTTCGTAAACGCCCACCGCAAGTCCGTATCAATATTAATGATTTTTACTCCTAACTTGATTGCCTCCGCCACTTCTTTTGCGTCCACGCCCGAGGCGCCGTGCAATACTAAAGGAAGCTTGACTTTTTCCCGAATGGCTTTCAGGCGCTTTAAATCTAAATGTTCCTGGCCGGCAAATATGCCGTGCATGTTGCCGATGGAAACCGCTAAAGTGTCAACATTCGTGCGCTGGACAAAATCGGCTGCTTGCTCCGGGTCAGTCATGTATTCGTCCGGTTTGATTAAATTTTTTTCTTTTTTTACCAACCCCTCCTTGCCTAAGATGGTGCCGACTTCCCCCTGCGCCCAAGTATTGCGGTCATGCGCGTATTCTACCGACTGTTTGGTCAAATTAACGTTTTCATCAAACGGCAGTTTGGAGCCGTCAATGTGAATGGAAGAAAAACCGGCGCTGATGCATTCGGTTACGCTTAAAAAATTGCTGCCGTGGTCTAAATGCAAAGCAATCGGCACGTTGGTGGATTCGTTTTTAGCTAAAGTCGTAACGACATGGGTGATGGCTTTCAAGGAGGCGTATTTTATCGTTGTTTCCGAAATTTGAATGATAATGGGTGAGTGCTGGGCAACCGCTCCCCGAATAATGCCTAAAGTGATTTCTAAATTTTGCGTATTGAAAGCGCCGATGGCGTAATCGCCCGCCTGAGCTTTGGAGATGATGTCTTCGATGTGAACTAACATAAAAATTAGTCTAAAGTCATAAACTTTATAACTTTCAACTTTATAACTTTTTAACTATTTGTAAAAATTCCTCTGCCTTTAGACTTGCTCCGCCTACGAGTAGCCCGTCAATGTTATCTAATTCAGAAAATCCGGCCACATTCGCACTATCCACGCTGCCGCCGTAAATAATCCGAAATTGCTTGTTAATGATATCAATGCCGAATAAATCAACCAAAGAGGCGCGTATTATTTCGTGCATGTTTTCCGCATCCAGCGGCGTAATTACCTGCCCCGTGCCAATCGCCCAGACCGGTTCATAAGCGATAATTACCTGTTGCTGGGACAAAAGCTGAATGCCGCCCAAAGCTTGCTGCAACTGGTCCACGATTACGTAATCGCGCTTGCCGGCTTCTTTTTCTTTTAAGGTTTCGCCGATGCAGACGATGGGAATTAAGCGGCTGTCGGATAAAACCTCTTTTAACTTCTGATGAATCATCTGATAATTTTCTAATAAATACTGCCGCCGCTCGCTGTGCCCGATAATAACGTAACGGCAGCCGGCTTGCTCTAACATTTTAACCGATATTTCGCCGGTATATGCCCCCCGCTCTTCCCAAAAAACATTCTGCGCGCCCAACCAAATTTTACCGCCCGCTAAAATTTTATTGATTTCGGCAATCACAATCGTTGCCGGGCAAACGACCACTTCTTTGTCTTCTGTTCCACTTTTAAATTTAACTTGGTATTCTTTGGCTAAAGCTAAACTGGCCGGCATGTCTAACTTCATTTTCCAGTTGGCGATGATGATTTTTTGTTTAACCATATATATTAGTTAATACTACCCGCTGGCAGTATAGCTCTTACGAAAACAAAAGGCAACATCTAAAATCTATTTCGGCCAGACATAATTCTCATACGCCCAGTTCACCAGCGCGTCCGTGTCGGCAAAACGCGCGTCCACGCCGTTGCTGCCTAAAATTACGGATATAATTTCACGGCCGTTTTGAGAAAACTTGCCGGTAAAATTAAGCCCCGCGCTGCCTAAGGAGCCGGTTTTGCCTCCTAAAACCTGATAACTTTTTGCCCCGCCTAACAAATCGTCCGTACTCTCAATCACTCTGGTTTTGCCCTGCTTAGTTTTTAAAACATAACGCGGCTGCGTAACCGCCTGCCGTATTTCTTCGCTGGCTAAAGCGGCGCCCGCGATTTTAGCCACCTCGGCCGCGGTTGATTTGTTATTAGTGCTTAAACCAACCGGGTCAACAAAATTCGTGTCTCGCAAACCTAAGGCCTGCGCTTGCTGGTTCATCTGGGCAACGAATTCCTGTTCGCTGAATCCGAGCGCGTGCACCAGCGCAATCGTGGCCGTATTGTCCGAACCAACCAAACTCGCGTACCATAAATCTTTGACGGTAATTTTATCCCCCCAGAACAAATTAATTCTCCCCCCTTCCCGCCTGTCTTCTGCTTGCATCACATACTCCTGATCAAAGTCCGGCTGGTGCTTTAAAGCGACCAAAGCGGTTACCAGTTTAGTGATGCTGGCTAGCGCCGCCTGTTCGTTGACATCTTTCTGATACAAAACTTTCTGGCTTTTAACGTCAATGATAACAGCGGCGCGCGCGGCAATTTCCGGCGCTTTGCGGTAGACGCTTTTGAGTACGGGCGCAATCGGCTTATCTTCGGGGAGCGGCGTAAGAGACGCTTGGTCTGCGGCCGCCGCGTTTGCCTGGACGCCAATTTTGCCACCCGTTTCGCTTGCGCCCATAACCCTCCCCGGCGAGGCGACGCTCACGGGCGTGGATGCCTGCGAGTTAAAGATAAAAAAATTATTCCGCGCGAGCGCCACCGGATTAGTGTTAGTAACGATTAAAGTAATAGCGACTATTATAGTAGCGAAAATAATCA
>MFFV01000047.1:8935-9029 GCA_001777995.1 Candidatus Falkowbacteria bacterium RIFCSPLOWO2_02_FULL_45_15
CACCGCAGGGCATTCTGGAAGGTGTATGGATAAATAACAAATTCCTAATATCTAATTTCTAATCAAATCCCAATTATCTAATGACTACTAATTT
>MFFV01000047.1:9068-14070 GCA_001777995.1 Candidatus Falkowbacteria bacterium RIFCSPLOWO2_02_FULL_45_15
ATAATTAGGTTAATTATAAATTAGATATTTTACTGCTCTCCTCTTAAAAACTTTTCTATATTTTCATTATTCCTTAAACTTTCATAATCCGGCAGCTGCCTTACGTCGGCCATCCCCAAGTACCTCAAAAAATCCAGAGTAACCGTATAGCACGTTTCCTTCTTGTGGCTGTCGGCCATTTCTTCCACCAAGCCCCGTAACATCAAATTTCGCAAAATAAGCGAACAATTGATCCCGCGGATGCGTTCCAACTCCCATTTCGTTATCGGGCCGCGGTAAGCGATAATCGTCAATGCTTCAATGGAAGGCTTGGTCAATTCCGCGGTGGTTTCCGTTTTGATAAAATTTTGAATAACGGCCGCATTATCGCCGCCCGTAACCATCTGCGCTTCGCTCGCGCTTTTAATTATCCGCACTCCCCCGTTTTTGTCCTGATAATCTTTAATTAATTCGTCCACGGCGGCATGCGCGTCCTTAACGGAAATTTTTTCCTCCACTAACCTAATGATGTCTTTGGCCGCTAACGGTTTGCCGGCGATAAATA
Organism: Candidatus Falkowbacteria bacterium RIFCSPLOWO2_02_FULL_45_15; assembly: GCA_001777995.1. Classification (GTDB taxonomy): domain Bacteria; phylum Patescibacteriota; class Patescibacteriia; order Patescibacteriales; family XYC2-FULL-47-12; genus 2-12-FULL-45-10. Next base: position 9,613 of record MFFV01000047.1, read on the forward strand.
AAAGGGATTCTATTTGAGATTTTAAACTTGTGGACATAATATTTCTAAATTTTCAAAATTTGAATCTCCTCAAACAACTCCCCTTGCCTGGCTAATATCGTCCGCTGCTTCATCAGTTCCAGCAACGCTAAGAAACTAACGATAACGTCAACTTTAGTCGCCGCCTCGTTAAGCAAACGGCTGAAATTAAGTTTATTTAACTTCTTAAGCAAACTCTGGATTAAGGACATTTTGGCTTCAATGTTAACTGCCGCCGCTAAGGTTTTCTCCTCCAACTGTTCTTCCGTTTTCAGCCGGCCGATTAATCCTTGGTAGGCTTGCTTGAGCACCCGCGCCGTAACGTTTTTAGGCGGATAAAAAAATTTTTCTTCGGTTAATAATTTTTTATTAAACTGCCGCGCGAACATCCAACGCCGCTCGCCTAATAGGCCGGTAATTTTTTTAGACGCCTCCAAAAAATCTTTGTAAATTTTCAGCTGATTCTCAAAATCCTTAATTTCCGCCTCTTCCTCTTCGGGCAACAAAAACGGCAATAATGTCTTTGATTTTATTAATAACAGCTTGGCCGCAATCACTAAAAAATCGGCTAACTCCTCCGGGTCAATGCCGTTCTGCTTTATCCGCTCCACGTACCGCTCGGCGATAGCCGCCAAACTTACTTCGGTAATGTCAAGTTTTTGCTCCTCAATCATTTTTAGCAGCAAATCCAGCGGCCCTTCAAATTGTTGTAATTTAATATGCATTAATGAATTTATATTTTACTTTTTACTTTTGCCTTTCGTCTTACCCCAAAGCTTCCCGCCTTCGCCCCCTCCATCTTCATAAAATCTTTCACCGCCATCTCAATTGAATGGTTAAAGCCGCCGGACGCAAAAATGGCTTTTTTTAATTTTACCAATTCTTTTTCCACCACTACCGGCACTTTGTGCAGCTGCCCGAAAGCGCTCACGGTTTCGTTTTTTAATTTTAAAATTTCCTGCACGATTTTTTCGCCCGGAATTTTAATCGTCTTGGCTTTTTTGCCGTAAGCTCCCGTCAGGCATTTGCCCAGTTTATTAAAGTCAACCTGCCGGTCGGCGGGCAAAACAACGACATAGTAATCCTTGTCCGCTTTGACTAAAAGAGATTTCGCCACTTCTCCCAGCTTTTTGCTTAATGTCTGGGCGGCGTCATAAGCAGTATACACGGTTTTGTGCTCTAAAATTTTATGCGGCACGCCGGCTTTCTCCAAGTATGCAATGACTTTTTTGGGTAATTTGGCTTTTGGTTTAGACATATGTTTTGTTGATTAAGAATATAAAAAAATTAACCGACTAACTGGATGACTTGCGTAACTAATTAACTAAGTAACTAATATTATTATATCTTACTTTAACCATTCGGGCAAAATACTCAATTTACCCTTGATTTACCATTTATTTGACAAACTTTGACATTTTTACTTAACAAAAAAATCCAGCAAATACTGGACTTTTTTAATCTAAAAGTAGAGACGCGCCATGGCGCGTCTCTACAAATATCCAATATCCCAATATCTTGAATTTAATACACAGGCACTCTCTCTGGCACTACCCCCTTAATGCCGATATCATCCTGCGCTTTTTTGGAGATACACTGGTAGCCGGCGTCGTGCTGCCACTGCGGGTCAAGATAATAATCGTATTGTTCCGTGTCGGATTTCTTGTTAGAAGTCTGAAAGTCGGTGCAAAGTTGGTATTTGTTGCCGCTGATAATTTTATATTCAAATTGCTTTTTAGTTACCGGGTTAGCGGCGTTGCGTTCAATGACGTACAAATTGTCTTCCAATAATGCCGATAAATCGCGCGGCAGAACTTTTTTCTCGCGGTAATAAGCGTCAACGCCGCCGGCTAAACTCATCAGGCGGTTTAACGCTTCGCCGTCTTGGCGCAGGCGCCGCGCCTGCGCCGGCGACTCCACAAAAAAGAAACTGGCGATAAAAACCGCCAATACCATCACTAACGTGGCGTAAAAATAAACGGTGATGACTTTATTTTTTTGCCCTTCCGCCTGTTCGCGCCGGATGTCGTAAAGATAATAAGAAAAAACAACCGCGGAAATTATCAACACCGTTACCGTTTTAAGCGAAAATTTTAAAGTCAATTCGCCGTTTAAAAAAACATTGATTAAAGCGATGAGGTAGCCGATGACTACGACCGCGGCGGCAAAGAGGATAAAATAAGTCAGCCAGCGCCGCACGCCCGCGTCTTTCGGCAGCGCGCCGCTAAACAAATTTTTGTTGATGCGCCAAGCGCTTAAATAATAAACCGGCGCCGCCACGATGATCGCCGACATCGCAAAGCGCAGGGCGTTCAGGTCGTAGCGCATCTGCCATTCTTCCACGATGTCCACGATGTTTTTATTGATGATTTGAAAAATGACGATGCCGACCGACACCGCTAAAAACCCTAAAGATACGAGCGACAAGAGATAAAAGAACGCAAATTTGGCGGAATTGTTTTTTTCAAACATAAGAGTAAAGGTTAAATTAAATTTAACTACATTATAGCATGCCGCCGCCGCCAAAGCAATAAAAAATTAATTTTGTCAATATTTTAGCATCTCTTGACACATTATTGACAGGACATCGGCTTGTGGATAAAATAAGAGATATACAAAAGTGTTTATAGAAAAAATGAAAGTCTGGTAACAATTGTACCAGACAAAACTGCATAGAAAGGGGGGGTGATCTTTCTATATTTCAAGGCCTTAGGGTCAAAAAGAGATTGCTTACGCTTTCTCTAGCCGCCAGAACAAGCGACAGCGGCAAACTTACAGGGGGAACTCCAGCGCCTCCTAGAATAAAAAGATGGACGGGCTTATTCTTTTTGTTCCGTGAACAAAGGGAGCGTGCCTGCCCGCCAGACAGGAAATCGTTCTTTTTCATCTGAACTCCTTCCTTTCGAAAGGAAAAAACGATTATGAATGCATTCCCCAACAACAATGTCCTGAATCGAAACATGATGCACCCGGCGATCATCAACGGGAACAACGGCAACACGGCGAATACCGGCAACCCGCCCGCGTCCTGACCGAGATTGGTCAAAGGACCGGGCGCCAACAAGGGGCATGGGAAGGGGAGGAATAACCTTACACGCCCACAAAACCAGCCGTCACTTGAGTATCTCTTAGAGTGAGCGGCGGGAACAAGAAGGGGGAGCAGAGTTAGCCTCTACACCGCATAACTCTCTCCCCCTGTTTTATTTTTAAAAAAGTAAATATTGCTAAAAATAAAATTTTTACCGTTCGCTTATTTTTAGATGTAGCTCTTTTAGCTGTTTTTCCTCCACTTCGCTCGGCGCGTCCAGCATCACGTCGCGCCCCTGTCCGTCTTTGGGAAAAGCGTAAATGTCGCGGATGGAAGCGCAGTCCAAAAGTACCATTAGCAGGCGGTCTATGCCGGGCGCGTTGCCGCCGTGCGGGGGCGCGCCGTATTCAAACGCGCGAATCATGTGCCCGAATTTGCTGTCCACTTCTTGCTTGCTGTATCCGGCTATGGCAAACGCTTTGTACATAATTTTTGGGTCATGGTTTCTAATCGCGCCCGAAGTAATTTCAAAACCGTTTAAAACAAAATCGTATTGGTACGCCAAAATTTCCAGCGGATTTTTGGTTTCTAACGCTTCTAGCCCTCCTTGCGGCATGGAGAATGGATTATGCCCAAAGTCAATTTTACCCTCTTCAATTTCTGAAATGCCGTACATGGGAAAATCCGTTACCCAAAGCCAAGCGGCCTTTTTATTGTCTTTCAAACCAAGCCGCGCGCCGCATTCGTTTCTTACCGCCCCCAAACTCTCGCACACTATTCGCCAAAGCCCGGCGCCAAAAAAGATGATGTCGCCTTTTTTAGCTTTTACTTCCTTAATTAAGGCGCTGACAACTTCCGGCTTTAAAAATTTTAAGGCCGGTGATTTTGGCTCGTCTTCCGTAATGATATACGCAAGCCCGGCCGCGCCTTTGGCTTTGGCAACTTCGGTTATCTCGTCAATTTCCTTGCGCGAAAATTTTGCCCCGCCGGAAACGTTAAGCGCGTGTACTACGCCGCCAGTCTTAACCGCGTCCGTAAAAACGCTGAAACCGCAATTTTTTATTAAATCCGTTACCGGTTTGATTTCCATCGCAAAGCGCAAATCCGGCTTATCCGAACCGTATTTATTCATGGCTTCGCGCCAGGAAACGCGCGGAAACGGCTTGAACATTACGATTTTGTCGGAAAATTTTTCCGTTATTTGAATCATCAGCGGCTCCATTATTTTAAAAATATCTTCCTGTTCCACAAAACTCATTTCCATGTCCAACTGATAAAATTCGCCGTAATGCCGGTCCATGCGCGGGTCTTCGTCGCGGAAACAGGGCGCGATTTGAAAATAGCGGTCTAACCCCGCGACCATTAATAACTGCTTAAACTGCTGCGGCGCCTGCGGCAGGGCGTAAAATTTT
>MFFV01000047.1:14098-14756 GCA_001777995.1 Candidatus Falkowbacteria bacterium RIFCSPLOWO2_02_FULL_45_15
AGTCGCGCGCGCCTTCCGGCGAAGAATTCGCGAGTATCGGCGTCTGTACCTCAATAAAATTTTCTTTGTGGAAATACTCGCGGATGTCACGAATCATTTCATCTCGCGTTTTCAACATCGCCTGCAATTTTGGCCGGCGCAAATCTATAAAGCGGTACTTCAACCGCAGATTTTCATTCGTTTCCCCCGCTTTTTCCTCGTCAATTTCAAACGGCGGGATTTTTGACATACTTAATACTGTTAACTTATCAACCTCCGTTTCAATTTCGCCGGTGGATAATTTTTTGTTTACCATTTCCTTTGGCCGCGCCACCACCGTGCCGGTTGCCTGTATCACCCACTCCGAGCGCAACGCGTCAGCTACCTGCCAAGCAATTTTGTTTTTATCCGGGTCAAAAGTAAGTTGCGTCAAACCATAGCGGTCGCGCAGGTCAATAAAAATAATGCCGCCGTGGTCGCGCCGCCGGTGCACCCAGCCGCAGAGCGTTACTTTTTTATTAGCGTCTTTTTTGGTTAATTCGCCGCAAGTATGGGTACGAAGCATAAATGCACAAGTTTAATATTTATAATAATACTTTACCGCTTTTGCCTTAAAAAATCAACTAAACAATATTCTTTGAATTGGGTAGCGAGCCTTCCCGTTTCCGTCCTTAATTCA
>MFFV01000048.1 GCA_001777995.1 Candidatus Falkowbacteria bacterium RIFCSPLOWO2_02_FULL_45_15
ATTTTATCTTTATGAATTTTTCCTCCGTGCCGCTCGGTTATTGGGTGAGCAAAATGGATAGCGACGCATCTACGCCTCTTGACGGTTTTGCGGACAAGACCGCGGCGGTCATTGACCATACTATTTTGAGCGACAACGGCGCGTACAGCTTTGTGGCGGGTAGCGGCGCCAAAGACATTTACCAGAATTGCTATAATCCGGCGAAAGACAGCGGAGCAGGTGGTAGCCAGTGCAACGGCGATACGATGGGACCCGGAGATTCGTGCTGTAAGGGAATAATTAAGATAGAAGGTGGGCAGGGGGAGAAGTGCTATAAGTTCTAGAAAAAATTTTTTCATTATCTTCTAAATCATGAATAAACAGTATCCTAATATTCCAATTTCCAAATTTCCAATAGCTGTTTTTATTATAGCAGTTAGTGTTTTGTTATTTTATCATGTTTCTTTTGCCCAAACTCCCATCAACTCCGACACCGCCTTCGGTGGCGCCACCGGCCAGACCGTGGAAACTTTGTCCGGCGAGGCGGGATTGGGCACGACTGATTTTCGGCTGGTAGTGGCGCGCGTCATTAACATCGCTTTGGGATTTTTAGGAATTATCGCGGTGGCGTTAATCATTTACGCCGGCTTTTTATGGATGACCGCGGCGGGCAATGAAAGTCAAATTGCCATCGCGAAAAAAATAATGACCGGCGCCGTTATCGGTTTGGTGATTATTTTGGCCGCTTTCGGCATCGCGGTTTTTGTGATGCGAGTGCTCTTGGGCGCGACCGGCGGAGGCGGAGGAGGCGATGGCGGCACGGAAACAGATGTTGGCGGGGCCGGAGAGCTGCCGGCAGAATTTTTATTAGTCAGTACGGCGCCGGCAAATAACACCGCTGATGTTATCCGCAATGCGGTTATTAGTTATTATTTCAACAGCGCGGTTAAGAGCGATTCGGTTGATAACAGCACTTTTAAAGTAGAACGAGTTATTATTGCCAACCAAATACCTAATTACCGACCAATAGCAGGGACTCAAGCGGTTAATGGTTCAAGGATTGAGTTTGTGCCGGAAGAAAATTGCCCGGAGCCGAATCAGGACAGGAAATGTTTGCCGGAAAATTCTATCGTTAAAGTAACGGCGACGGAAGGAATTTTGCGCCTCGGAGACGACCGGGCGTTAGAATGTTCGGATTCGGCCGTGCCTTGCGTCATTCAATTTCAAGTTGGAACCATAGTTGATGTGCGGCCGCCGACCGTAAATTTTAATGATGTTGGGCAGATGTGCGCCGGCGGCGCGGTTAGTTTGTCCGCCACGGCGCAGGACGATTCTTATGTTAAACATGTTGAATTTTTTGCCGGCGCGGAGAAAATCGGCAACGACGTCGTGAACAGCGCGACACCCAAAGCAAACCCTTTTACCGCTAATACGACTTGGAACACTAGCAGTTTAGCTGCTGGCGCAACTATTGCGTTAAAAGCGGTAGCGCACGACGCTGACACGAATACGGCGGAAGCAACGCGCAATATTACTTTACGCGCCAACCATTGTTGTAATAGCGTGCAGGACGCTGATGAAATCGGCATGGACTACGGCGGTCAGGAGTGCGCGGCCGGACCGGGCTCTTCCTGCGCGGTTAATAATTTAGCGCAGTGCAGTGATAATAACGATAATTGCGCTACTGGCGTTTGCTCCGGTACCGATACGGCTAATTGCCAGTGTCAATCAGTGCCCATTATTGATTTTATTAGTCCGGACAACGGAGCGTTTGGTAATTTAGTGACGATCGGCGGCCGGTTTTTTGGCGACTATGACGCAAGCAAAAGTAAAGTTTCTTTTTGCAGTTCATTAAATAGCGACGGTAAATGCGGCCAATATATCGCCGCCGCTTTGGCTAATAGCGTTAATAGTTATTGTGTTGGTTCATGGCGGGAGACGCAAATTGTGGCGGTAGTGCCGAATAACATTGCTACTGGTCCAATTAAAGTGGAAGCGGCCAGCGGTTACGCGGATGAAAGTAATGACAGCCGCGGCGTGAACATTAATTTTACTGTCAATAATGTCAAGCGGCCGGGCTTATGCCAAATAGTTGGTAAAACGCAAGCTGATAGCAATGCCACTCCTCGTCAAGAAGTGCAAGCCCCGATAGTGCTGCACGGCATTAATTTTGGCGTCAGCACCGCTAACAATCCCGCCAATGTTATTTTTGGCCAAGCCCCTAATTCATATCCCTCTTTGTCCGGTTATAATTTTAGTTGGTCGCCGACAATTATTGGCACTATCGCTGCATCGGCGCTTGTCGTGACAGCAGGACCGCATGTTCCTAACATCATGCCCGGTTTAACATCAGTAAGAGTGAAAGTGGGCAGTGAAGAAAGTAACCCTTTATCAATTATTGTTGAAAGTAGCCAGCGCGCCCCCTTTATTACCCGCGTTGACCCAAGCGCCGGTCATACAGGCGATTATGTAACGGTTTACGGCGGTAATTTTGGCGATACCAGAGGAGAAGTAAAATTTGGCAATACCAATGCTGATTTTAGCTTCCCGCCCGAATGTTCCCAAAGAGAAATTTGGCGGAATAGCCAGATTATCGTGAAAGTGCCGGCAGGCTTAGCAGATAATCAAAGATATGCGATACAAGTTACCGCCGGCGGTTTGAGCGGAGAGCTGGCAAGTGGATTTAGGTTTGGCAATTACTGCGAGAGAGATATGAATGTTTCGTGCGATAATAACGACGCATGCATTGACAAGGGGCAATGCGTTACTTCTGCCAAACCCGGACTATGCGCCTTAACGCCGGATAACGGGCCGGTTAATACGCCAGTTAATTTTTTTGGCGAGCGGTTTGGCGCGACTAACGGCAGTGTTAAATTTTATAATGACAAAACAGCCGCGCCGAGTAGCTGGACCCAAGGTCAAGATTCAGCGGCTGACCAAGCGGTAGCGGCGGTGCCGGCGCAAGCGGCGAGCGGACCGGCAAAAATTTTAAATAATACTAACATTGAAAGCAACGGCTTGAATTTCCGCGTTGGTTCTTGCCTGGGCGCGGCTAACGCTTGCGCTACCGATCAAACTTGTTGCGGCGCCGCCACTCAATTAGCCGGCAGTTGCGTAACTAATGCTGATCAATGCGGTTTAGTTCCATCACGCACTTACGCCCAGTATTATTTTGAGTTTAGCACGCAGGCGGTGGGCGGTGATAATGGTAGTAACAATACGCCACCAACAGTAGTGGAGGAATGTAATCGCAACCTTAATAATTGTCAGGAACGGCGATTGCCCAGCCCGTCTCCACGAACGCCTTTGCCGGGGGATTGGCCAGGCACTAGGGTTTGGACTGATACCAGCGCAAACTTAGCTTGCACTAACGCGGTTATTACCGCCCGTTTTGACAAATTAATTGACCACAATACTTTAGTAGTTAGCGGTTTAGGCAAAACTATTATTGTCAATAAGTGCGATTCTAACGGCGATGATTGCAACACCCAAATAGAACATAGCTCGGTCCGCGGCAAAGAGTTTGCCATTTCTAATTCTAACGACCAAACCGCTTTTATTTTTACGCCGGGCGCTTTAGAGCCACACAGTTGGTACGAAGTTACTCTAACTACCGGCATCAGGTCTATTCCTCAACGGGGAGGATTGCCTTTAAGCAGCGAGTATAAATGGAAATTTCAGACGAAAAATGACAACAGCCCTTGCCGGCTCTCGTGTCTGTCGGTTGCGCCAGTAACTTACACGGCGCGCGCCCTTAACGAAGAAAAAGAATATGTCGCCATTCCCCAGCAAGACGACAACGCCTGCGTGATGCTTGATGGCGGGAGCTATACTTATAATTGGGATTTGAAAGAAGTTGGGCCAAATGCAAAGCCAGGCGATGGAGAATTTGATTATCAAAATACTAATAAAGGCGGGCGCGTTCCCCCAGATGATCACGATAATAAAGATACAATCAGGGCATTAGCTGAAACAAGCCCTAATTTACCCCTGCATGAGATTGCTCAAACTACGGTTGGCAATAACCGCTACTCCGGCTACGGCGAATTTAAAATTGAATTCAACGATTTTTATGTTCAGGAAGAGTTTCCGGTTAGCCAATGCGTTACGGTTTGTACTAACGCGGAAGTAGGAGCTATTTTTAATACCGGCGTTTATACTCATAGTTTAGTTAACAACAATGTAAGATTATTTAGGTGTGAGGAAGAAATTAATGGACGCGGAAATAAATGCGGCATAAACGTTATTACTGAAGGCACGACCATCAGTTCTATTCTTTCTTCTACAGCCAACCAAAGCATTAAAGATAAATTATATTTTGGTTTGGGTGGTAGTTTATTACAGCCCAACACCTGGTATGAAGCAACTATTGTGGGCGGACCTAACGGTATCAAAAGTAGAGACGGCAAGATTTTAGTTGATAGTAGTACAAAAGAACCAATCAATGAATATAGTTGGCAGTTTAAAACCGGCCAGCGCGCCTGCGAAGCCGACACGGTTAATGTTTATCCTGATCCGGCGATTGCTACCGTGGTCGGGCAAACAATTCGGCATAATGCGGAAGCGCGAAGCAACTCGCAGATGTGCGTTCCGAACAGCCCGCAAATTTTACGCGGCGTAAGCTATGATTGGCAATGGAGTTCAGATGACGCCCTGGTCGCTGATATTAGCCAGCCGCTATTCAGAGTGTCCGACAAAAATACGCCCTCTCAAAATGTTGATACGGTGGGTAATGGCACCGTCGTTCAATTAGACGCTGACCAATGCCAATTAGCCGCCAATGGTTTTGATGCCAACAAACAGGGGCAACAAACCAAAATTAATGCCGGAATTAATGCCGGCGATCCCTCATCAGAGGCGCAGCTTACTAGCACTAGTGGAAATAATGATTTTTGTTTAGTCTGCGGCAATACGCGCGATGATCAGTGCCGGACGATGGATAGCACGGGCGTTTTAGTGAACGCTTCCGCCAACTACGGCGTCGGTGCGAACACCTGCTGTTACCCGCGGCCGTATGTGGAAAGCGCAACGCCAGCTAATAATGCCGGAAGTGTCTGCCGCAACGCGCTCGTGAGCGCGCAGTTTAATGAGCCGATGGAGATAGCGAGTTTTAATAATAATATCGTAGTGGCGGCCAAGTACAATGGCGCTTGTCCGGAAAACTGGCCGTACTTGTTGTTGGCTGATGCGGGTAATACAACTTTTAGCAAAGTTAGCTGGTTAAACCGCGCTATTAATCTGGCAGCAACCAAATTAGCTAAGTTGCCGTTAGTGGGCAAGATATTTAATCCGTTTGCCGCTTTAGCCACTGATTACGGCAGTACTTGGTGCGTAGTGCCGGGCAATTTAGGCGGTTCTAACCAAGTGCAAGCAGGCAGTACCAATAGCATTAAAGGAGTGGCAACTTTCGCGCCGCGCGATTTGTTCAAAGCGGGCAGCGAACATTTAATTTTAATCAAAGGCGACCGAGATTTAACCGACGGCGTTCACGAGGGCGCGAAAAATATTTACGGCGTGAGCATCGGCGTTCCGCCATCGGGAGCTCACGGCGTAATTTGCCGCGGCAATGATAGTAGCAATGAGTGTAAAATTAACGGCGAACCGTTTTTCGGCCAGTTAATTAAATTTAATACTTTAGATGACGCAGAAAATAATAACCACGGCATTTGCGCGGCGGATAGAGTTACGATGACGCCGGCCTCGCATTTATTTACCACTAATAGAAATAATGAAAGTGATGATAATATTTTAGACGCCGCTCAAGAAGATATCACCGACCGCGATAAATTATTTACGGCTGAAGCGCTTTCATCCAGCGGGCAGAAAATAGTTTCCATTGACGGAGTTTATGCTTGGCAATGGGCGTGGAGTACGGACAATACTGCCGTGGCGCAAGTTAGTAGCGCGACAGGCGCAAAATCAGAGGCAACTGCTGATCCCAATAAAGCTATTATTCTTACTGAAGCTAATGTGCGCAGTTCAACTTTCGCCCGGGCGCAATTACATGTTAACGCCAACCAATATGAAATTTCCGGCAGTCCAGATATCGGCGGCGCGGCGCAGATTTGGGTGTTATTATGCAATAATCCTTGGCCGTTTTATCAGGAAGCTTGGCGGCCATGGCAAGACACGAGCGCTAATTGTCGCGATGGTACCGGCGCCTGCTTAAATACTAATTTTGAATTTTACTACTGCCGCGATAAAGGCAGCGCTAACTTTAACGATGACCTGCCGGTGTTAGACGACAACAACGCGATTTTAGGACAGGACAACACACGAGGAGTACTAAAAGAATTTTTGTTCACCCAGCCGGTTGCGCCCGCGGCGCCGCAGCTAAGACTTTATACAGAATTAACGGCGCCAGCTATTGATGTTGACAATAATTCAACTCCAGAAAATGATGTAAATAATGATGGCGTTATTGATGTTTTTGATGATTTGTTTGCTTATGTAAGCGCACGGATTTCAACAAGAGAGGTAGTGTTAAATAATGGCGAAGTAATTATAGTGTGGAGTAGTCCGTGGAGTGAACAGAATAATTTTTGGAGAGGGTATTCTCATAGAATTTATCAAGCACAAGGAAATAATAGCTGGGGTGAGCCACGGCAAGTTGATAATGCAACCTGCCACACAGATAGTAGAATATATAATATCGGCTGTTATTTTAAGATTAGTAATCTGCAAAATGGTGTGCCTTATCGTTTTGCCGTAACATCACTTAAACCAATAGATGTTATCGGTAACAATCAATATCTAGAAAGTGCGTTTTCTAATGCCGTAACCGTTACGCCGCGGCGCACGGTTAACCCGGCCGCTCCCACGAATCTTTCCGCGAGAGTAGAAGGCAACGCCGTTACGCTTTCTTGGACTAAAAGCACGGATAATGACGTAACGGTTTATAAAGTTTATCGCGGCATTGGCGCGGACGCCAACCACGAAGTCAGAGAAGTAGGAAATGTTAATAGTTATGCTTGGCAGACTTTAGCCGCTAACCGCACCTATTTTTTCCGTGTTAGCGCTGTTGCCGGTAATGCAGAGAGTAATAAGAGTGGTCCGATACAAATAGAAAATTTACAAGCGATACATTAATAATTATGTTGCGTTATAAACAAAAATTAATAATTTCATTCTTAACTATAGCGGCGACAGCGGCAGTGGTTGGATTTTTTATTAACAATCAAGAAGAAGCGGCGCAAGCGCAGACGGGAGCAGTAAATCAACCAACCAGCCAAAACGACGGTTTAGCGGTACGAGTAATGCCTAACGACCAACATCTTAGCCCTCTAGAGTGGTACAAAACAAATATCAAACAGCAAGGCGCGCCCAGCCGTCTCTTAGTTGACGGCTATGAAGCCCTGCAGGAAGGGCGCACCATTTATGTGAATGCGGCTAATGTTGATAATAATAATTTATATACCAATATTTACATTATTTCTTATACTCAAGAGGCAAGCAGCGCCACGCGGGAAATATTTAATCAGTTGCTTAATAATTGGACTTTTAATGCTAATATTACGGCGCAAAATTTGGTCGGAGCTTGCGTGAAAATTATTGATAATTCCCCGGACCCAGCCGGCCAAAGATGCTATACCGACGCGCAATGCGGTAAAAACACCGGCTTATATTGTAATAGTAGAAAAGCGCAGATTACGCGCGATGTGCGGCGGATGGCAGATTTGAAAGAGATTGCTAGCGCGTTGGCAGATTACCGGCAGAGCCATAATAATCAAAATCCTGAACTTGCGGCCGGAAGCTACATTGCCGGAAAAACCATTTCGGTTTGGCCAAGCTGGCAGGCGACTTTAGGCCAAGCGTTAGGCAAGACTTTGCCCACTGACCCGCTTAATAAATTAGTCGGTTGTGTTGACCCAAGCAACGACGGCACTTGCTGGCACGAAGAAGAAAAACGCTTTGGCGATGTTAATGCAAATCATAGCATCCCGGACAACTTGCCGGTCGGCAGCCATGTTTACGCTTACACTTACACCAGCCAAGGTAGGCCAGTCTGCGCCGTAATGGAGACGACTTACAGTGTAGTAGACGCTTTTAATTGCCAGCCAAAATAAATTTTATAATGTTCAATTTTCAAACAATTTTAAAATTAAATAATTGTTTGAAAATTATGAAATTCTAAAATTAAAAATTTTCTAATTATGTATCGCAGTATTTTCCTCTACGCTCCCAAAATGATTTTTGATTTGTGTTTTGATATTTTATATTTTTTGCCTTGGTGGTACAGCCGCGGTTTAGTCAGGATGCTGAAGCGGTCGGGGCGCTGGTTGCGCGCCAAAGAACAAAGTTTAGCCATTATCGTCTGGCTGAAAAATATCCACCAGCCGTTATACGAGCAATATAATTGGCAGGGCATGGTTAAAAGTGTTATAATGCGGATAGGGCAAATTAGCGTACGCAGCGCGATTTTAGCTTTTTGGACGGGAGTGATAACGGTAAAAGTTATCGCTTACCTAATTTTGCCGGCGCTGGTGATTTGGGAAATAATATATCAAGTAATTTAATTTTTAATTTTATAATTTTTAAATAAATCTTAAATTTTTAAATTATAAACTTCTAAATTTTAAGCGAGACATTGTTTATTAGAGGTTTAAAATTAGATATTAGATATTCTTTAAAAATTAAAAATTCAAAAATTAAAAATTCATCAATATGTTTGACAACCAAACCCAACAACCAAATACTACTAATAATCAAAGAGTAACGCCGTCATTGCAGCCAGAACCCGAAGATATTTTTGCCGGCACGGAAAAAGAGCCGCGCGCCAATATGGGCGCGGCCAATAAGCCGCCGCAGTTTCAGTCGAAAGCCGCTTTCCCCCAAGCAGCGCCAGAAGCAAACGCTCCTCTGCCCGGAGCGGCCACGGGGCCGCAGCCGGCAGCCGTTGTCGGCGTAAAATCAGATAAAAAGTATGTTGTTATCGGAGTCGTGGTGATAGGCATTTTAGCGTTAGTTTTATTAGGCATGATAGCTTTAGCTTATTACAAGGCGCGGGGAGTTAAAAATAACACCGCTACCGAGGCAACCAATATCCCCGTATCCGGTCCAACGGCCGCGCCGCTTTCAGGCACCGACCCATCGGGCACAGAACAGCCACTGCCGCCGGCATCCGAACAAACGGGATCGGAGGCGGAAATCAAGGGGCAGGTTATTTTAGAGGAGATTACCGATACTGACGGCGACGGGTTAACCGACGGCGAAGAAAGGCGGCTGGGGACTAATGTTAACAGTTCGGACTCGGATGGCGATGATTTATTTGACCGCGAAGAGGGAAGAGTATATAAAACTGACCCGCTTAACCCCGACACCGACGGCGACGGCTATCAAGACGGAGACGAGGTCCGGGATGGGTATAACCCCAATGGGAGCGGCAAGTTATTTGAACTGCCCCAGTAAACGACTATTTTTATGTTTTCTTTGTTTAAAAAAAATAAACAACCGCTGACGGACACTTCTCAAACGGAAGAGGTTGCTTTGGATAACATTGAATTTCACGGCATGCCAGCTAAGTTTAGGAATTTAGCCGGCGGCCGGGCGATGCCAACCAAAAAGTTAGGGTTGCTGATTGTGGGCGGCGGCGGAGTAATATTAATCGCGAGCGCCGTTTTATTGGGATGGTACGTTTATCAGACCGGCGGCAAAAGGCAGCTGACGGCCCAGCCGCTGCCGGCAGCGGTAGAGCAGCAGCCGGCAGAGACGGCGGAAGCCCTCTCTCCGTCTGCAGCCGATACTTTAGCCGAAGCCACCAGCACCGCCGCGGACTTAACCGCTGTTGATTGCGGCACGAGTTTACTATCTGCCGGCATGGCTAATTATGAATTAGACGGCGTTTTAGTTTGTTTAGGAGAAAAAATTACCAATCGTTGCCAGCCGGCCCAAGCCAACATTAACACTGCTGAAGTTGGAGAAGTGAAATTAAGCGTGCTGGGCGAACGGCAGGACAAATGTTTAGTGCAACTTGATTATCCTGACGCCTCTTTAATTACCGCCGCGCCGTTAAAAATTTACGCCAATACCTACTCGCAGTGTTTATACGGCGTCAATGATTTAACCCTGCTTAATTATCCGCCCGGCCAGTTAGCGGCTTATGTTTATAACCAGAGCGGCTTAGCTAATTTAGAGCAGAATCAAAATTGCCTGGGCAGCGCCTTAGAGCGCGCGCGGGAACAAGCCCGCGCGGAGTTGGCGGAAACGCCGCCTTTATCCGCCGGAGCGGACATTGATAATGACGGCTTAACGGATGTGGAAGAGACGGCTGTTTTTACTACGAGCGTCAATGGGCAAGATACTGACGGCGATGGCTACGCCGACGGCAGCGAGGTGCTAAATTTATACAATCCGGCGGGCGCGGGCAAGTTAGAGGATAGCGGCTTGGTAACCGAATTTACAAACAACCAATACGGTTATAGCCTGCTTTATCCGCAAGTTTGGCAAATAGAGGATAAGTTAGCGGGCGAAAGCGTCTTTTTCTTTTCCGGCGTGGACGGTTCCATCCAGATTTTAGCGCAGGACAATCTTAGCCGAAAAGACATCAAATCCTGGTACGCTGATTTGGTAAATTCTTCTCCGGCAGCGATCTTGCAGCCAGTGCTGACGACTCCGAACGGTTTAGAGCTTATCTACAGTCCGGATAATTTGACCGCTTATCTTACCGTCAGCGGCGGCGGGAGTAAAGTATTTGTGGTAACCTATAGTCCGGAAAAGAGCGGCCTGATACAATTTAAAACGGTTTTAGAAATGATGATTAAAAGCTTTCAGGCGCTATGAGCATCCGTTTAGAAATAAATAACGCCACCAAAGAAAAAATAGATGCCAAAATTTTAAAAACAGCGGTCAAGGTTTTTGGTGAAAAAATGAAGATAAATAAGCAAACGGTATCGGTAGCGTTCGTTGATCAAGCTAAGATTAAAAAGCTTAATAAGCAATATCGCGGCTTAAACCGCGTTACTGACGTTTTATCTTTTACCTCCACACCGTTTATCCCTCAGCATCGGACAGCGGGCAAAGGCAAGCCAGTGCGCAGAACCAAATTACAAAATATTAAAAATAAGTCCGTGGTGTGGGGGGTTGCCGACAGCGGCCAAAGTTTAGGCGAGCTGATAATTTGTTATCCCCGGATAAAACGACAGGCGAAACGGATGCGGCAGACGATTCAAACGGAGTTAGTTTTTATTTTTATTCACGGCTTATTGCATTTAGTCGGCTATGATGACGCTACGGACAAGGGGCACAAAGAAATGATGGCGCTGGGCAAAAAATTAAGTAACCAAGTATTAATAACTCATTAACTAAATTTTCATGCGCGATGATTTAATTGTCGGCTTAGACATTGGCTCAACCTGCGTGCGTCTAGTAGCCGGCCAGCACAAAGACGATGAATTGCAAATAATCGGCGCGATTGAATCTCCGGCTGAAGGAGTAAGCCGCGGCGTGGTCACGAGCATTGAAGACGCCACTACTTCAATTTCCCGCTGTTTAGAAAAAGCCGAGCGTTTAATCGGCATTCCCATCATTAGCGCTTGGGTGGGCATTTCCGGCTCGCACATTAAATCCGAAAAAAGCCGGGGGGTAGTGGCGGTGGCGCGCAGCGAGGGGGAAGTGACCGAAGACGACGTGGAGCGCACGATTGAAGCGGCGCGAGCGTTGTCGGTGCCGCCTAATTATGAAATTTTGCACGTTATTCCGACTAAGTACAGCGTTGACAATCAAACCGACATCAAAGACCCGGTCGGAATGATCGGCGTCAGATTAGAGGCGGAAACGTTGATCATCCAAGGGTTAATCGCGCAAATTAAAAATTTTACCAAAGCCATTTACCGGACGGAATTAAACATTGACGATTTGGTGCTGTCCAGTTTGGCCGCAGCCGAGGCGGTATTTACCGCCAAGCAAAAAGAATTAGGCGCGGTATTGATTAATATCGGCTCCAGCACCACGAGCATCGCCGTTTTTGAGGAGGGCGAATTATTGCATACGGCGGTGCTGCCGATCGGCTCCGAACACATTACCGCCGACATCGCCATTGGATTGCGTTGCCCGATTAACTTAGCCGAGCGGATCAAAATTGAACACGGCACGGTTTTGACCAAAGAGTTAAGCAAAAAAGACGAAATAGACATCTCGGATTTGGTAAAAGAAGAAGAGTTGGGGGATGAGCGGGAAGTAATTTCCAAAAAATATGTAGCGGAAATTATTGAAGCCAGGGCAGAAGAGAT
This sequence comes from Candidatus Falkowbacteria bacterium RIFCSPLOWO2_02_FULL_45_15, assembly GCA_001777995.1. Lineage (GTDB taxonomy): Bacteria > Patescibacteriota > Patescibacteriia > Patescibacteriales > XYC2-FULL-47-12 > 2-12-FULL-45-10. Next base: position 12,207 of record MFFV01000048.1, read on the forward strand.
TATGGAAAAAGTTGACGAGGAGTTAAAAAAAATTGAGCGGAGCGGAATGTTGCCGGCAGGGGCGTTCTTAATCGGCGGCGGAGCCAAGCTGCCCGGCATCGTCGAAGTAGCGAAAAGAAAGTTGCGCCTTCCGGCCAGTTTAGGGACTAACCGCAGCATGGCCAGCACCATTGATAAAGTTAACGACCCGGTTTTTTTGACCGCCTTAGGTTTAGTCATCTGGGGAGACCAGGTTGCCGGCAGCCAGCGGCGTTCTTGGGGGAAACTGCCGGCGACTAAATTATTGAGCGGAGCAATCGGAAAAATAGGGGGGTGGTTCAAAAAATTAAAGCCATAACTTTAAGGGCTTGCTCCGTAGAATAGCGGAGCATTCCACGGGGCTTGCGTAAAAAAATATTTTATCCTAAGATACAGGTAGTCTATCTACAATTCATCAATAATTTTATGGCTCAAATTAAACCAGAAATAGAGACTTTTGCCAAAATTAAGGTCGTAGGCACCGGCGGCGGAGGGGGAGCGGCCGTTAATCGCATGATTGAGGCCGGCATTAGGGATGTTGAATTTATTGCCGTTAATACCGACATGCAAGCTCTGCAGCATAATAAGGCGCCGCATAAAATTCATATCGGCCGAGCGGTCACTAAAGGATTGGGCGCGGGCATGGATCCGGAGTTGGGTAAACTAGCCGCGGAAGAATCCCAAAACGAATTACGCGATGCCCTGAAAGGCGCGGATATGGTTTTTGTCACCTGTGGCTTAGGCGGCGGCACCGGCAGCGGCTCTTCGCCGGTAATCGCCGAGCTTGCCCGTGACACCGGCGCTTTAACGATTGCCATCGTCACCAAGCCTTTTTCTTTTGAAGGGGCGCAGCGCCGCAACATTGCCGAACGCTCTTTAGCCGAATTAACGGATAAAGTGGACGCCGTCATTACCATTCCTAACGATAAATTACTGCAGGTAATTGATAAAAAAACCTCGCTCTTGGACGCTTTTCGGATTGCGGATGAAATTTTACGCCAAGGGGTGCAAGGCATCTCCGAAATTATTACCGTCCCGGGGTTAATTAACGTAGACTTTGCCGACGTCCGCAGCATTATGAACAATGCCGGCTCTGCCCTGATGGGCATCGGCCAGGCGAGCGGAGAAAATAAGGCGATTGAGGCGGCTAAGATGGCCATCAACAGCCCCTTGCTGGAAATGTCCGTTGAGGGAGCGCGGGGAGTGTTGTTTACCATCGTCGGCGGCAAAGATCTTTCTATGTATGAAGTGAACGAAGCCGCTAAAGTCATTACTTCTTCTACGGACGAAGACGCGCGCATTATCTTTGGGGCGGTGATTGACGAACGGCTGAAAGACGAGATAAAAATAACCGTCATCGCCACTGGTTTTGAGCCGGCTCCCCATAAGTCATCCTCGGCTATTGACATCTCTAAAGACAGCAGCCCCTATGCGCCCAGCAGTTTTCTTAAAAGCAAAGCCGAAGAAAAAAACGAGGAGCGCATGAGTCAAGGGAGCAAAAAGAGCAGAGTGTCTCCGCTGAAAGCGGCGCAGGCCGAACCGGCTAAAAATAAAGAAAGGAGCGAAGAGGAAGAAGACGACGAATTAGGCATCCCGGCTTTTATCCGCAAGAAGATGATGTAGCGTTATCGCTTCGCGAGCCGCACCACAAATGCGGCACATCCGAATTAAATAATCAAAGTTGCGGCTGTTTAGCCGCAATTTTTTATTTTTTCCACATATCCACAAGCCCCGGTTGACGCCGGGATTTTTATTTTTCTGTGCATAAATTGACTTTTGCTATGATTAGCGTAATAACAATATATTGACTATCAATAAGTATATGATATACTATATATAGTATTAGTTAGTTTGCCGGTTATAAAGTTATAAAATTTAAAAGTAGTCAAAAAAAAGAGTATTTTACGCCTTAAGATTAAATTTTATGATTTTCTAACTCGTAACTTTATAATTTACTATGCGTTGTCCGGCTTGCAATGTCAGCGACACCAAAGTGCTTGACTCCCGCGTGGCGAGCGACGGGTTTTCCATTCGCCGCCGCCGGGAATGCTTAAAATGCGGCTTTCGCTTTTCTACCTACGAAGAGGTGGAAATACTTGATTTAACCATCGTCAAACGCGACGGCCGCAAAGAGTCTTACAGCCGGGAAAAATTAACCAACGGCTTAAAAAAGTCGCTGGAGAAACGCCCCATCACGGAAGAAAATTTTAAAAAATTAGTCAGCCGGATTGAGCGGGATTTGCAGCTGTTGCGCAAAAGTGAAATTACCAGCCAGCAAATAGGGCAAATCGTAATGAAGGAGCTGCGCAAAACGGATCAAGTAGCCTATATTCGTTACGCTTCCGTTTACGAATCATTTAAGGACGCGCAGACGTTTCATCGGGAACTGAATAAGTTGTTAAAAGAAAATAAATCCAAAAGAGCGGTAAAAATAAAGAAAAAATAAAGATAATTTCACTGTCATTCCCGCGTAGGCGGGAATCCCATGTTCAGCCTTTCAGAGTAGAGATTCCCGCTTTCGCGGGGATGACAAGACTTAAAACATTTCTAAATTGTCCCCATGCCGACCAAAAATCAAATTTCTCAAATTTTAAAACGTTCGGGCGAGATCGCCTCTTTTGATAAGACTAAAATTGTCAGCGCGCTGGCCAAAGCCGCCCAAGCGGTGGAAGAATACGATGCCGAGCTCGTGAACAAAATGGCCGACGAAGCGGTCGAACTGCTTAATAAGAAATTTCATGAGCGCTCTATTCCGGCGGTGGAAGAAATCCAAGACGCGGTGGAGGAAGTTTTAATCCGGAGCCGGCAAATAAAAACAGCCAAGGCCTATATTTTATACCGCGACCAGCATGCGCGCTTGCGCGAAATTAACGAACTGGTCAATTCCAGCGAACTGATGGAAAGCTACATTCAGCAGGTTGACTGGCGCGTTAAAGAGAATTCTAACATGAGCTATTCTTTGCAAGGCCTTAATAATCACATCGCCTCTAATATTTCCTCGCGTTACTGGATGAATAAAGTATACAGCACCCCCATCCGAGAAGCTTACAAAAACGGCGACATCCATATCCATGATTTGCAGCTTTTGTCCGCTTATTGCGCCGGCTGGGACCTGAAAGATTTGTTGGTGTACGGCTTTGGCGGAGTGACGGGCAAAGTAGAGTCAAAGCCGCCTAAGCATTTCCGGACGGCGCTCGGGCAAATAGTTAATTTTTTCTATACCTTGCAGGGGGAGGTGGCGGGCGCGGAAGCTTTCGCTAATTTTGACACCTATTTAGCCCCTTTCATCCGCTATGACAATTTAAATTATCAGGAGGTAAAACAGTGCCTGCAGGAGTTTTTATTTAACATGAACGTGCCGACGCGGGTGGGATTTCAAACTCCTTTTACTAACGTCACTTTAGATTTAGTGCCCACCGCCACCGTCGGCCAGGAAGCGGTTATTATTGGCGGCAAGGTGATGCCGGAAAAATATCAAGATTTTCAAACGGAAATCGACATGCTCAACATTGCTTTCGCGGAAGTGATGATGGAAGGCGACGCCAAAGGCAGAGTATTTACTTTTCCCATTCCGACTTATAACATCACGCGCGAATTTAACTGGGAAACGGTCGTGGCGGATAAAATTTTTGCCATGACCGCTAAATACGGCATTCCTTACTTTTCTAACTTTATCAATAGCGACATGAAGCCGGATGACGCGCGCTCGATGTGCTGCCGCCTGCGTTTAGACAACCGCGAGCTGCGCAAGCGGGGCGGGGGATTGTTTGGCGCTAATCCCCTGACCGGCTCGGTGGGAGTAGTAACCATTAACTTGCCGCGCATTGGCTATCTGTCTAAAACAAAAGCGGAATTCTTTAAGCGGCTTGGACATCTGATGCTTTTGGCTAAAGACAGTTTGGAAACTAAGCGGCGGGTGTTAGAAAGTTTAACGGACGGCGGCCTTTATCCGTATGCTCGCTATTATTTGCGGAGCATTAAAGAGCGTTTTGGCAATTATTGGCAGAATCATTTTTCCACCATCGGCGTTATCGGCATGAATGAAGCTCTGCTTAATTTTAGTGACATTAAAGACAGCATCGTCTCGCCCGCCGGCCACGCCTTTGCCAAAGAAATATTGATGTTTATGCGGGAGCGGCTGATGGATTATCAGAACGAAACCAACAGCCTTTACAACTTAGAAGCGACGCCGGCGGAAGGGACAACGCGGAGTTTAGCGCGTAAGGATAAAGACAAATATCCCGATATTATCGTCGCCAACGAAGAGGCCCTCCGGCGCGATCCCAATGTCGCCCCTTACTATACGAACTCCACCCACTTGCCGGTTAATTTCACTGACGACATTTTTACCGCCCTTGATTTACAGGACGAACTGCAGACTTGTTACACCGGCGGCACGGTTTTGCACGGCTTTATCGGTGAAGCGATGCCGTCGGCGAAAGCGGTCGGGGCGCTGGTGAAGCGCATCGCGGAAAATTATCACCTGCCTTACTTCACCATCACGCCGACATTCAGCATCTGTCCCAAGCACGGGTATTTGTCCGGCGAGCATTTTTACTGTCCCAAATGCGACGAGGAGATTGGGCAGGTTGAAGGGAAAAAAGACGCGCCCGTGGAAATTATGGCCGTGAGGCAGGAAGCTAAAGTAGAGTAGGTTCTTAGTTGTCATTCCCGCGTAGGCGGGAATCTAAAGAAAAGTAGACACGAGATTCCCGCTTTCGCGGGAATGACAAAATAATAAAGATATTTATTATAAATTATAAACATAACAGGGGGAGATATGAGTCCAATACAAACTAAGCGTCAAGAGTGCGAGGTTTATTCTCGGGTCGTCGGTTATCTGCGTCCGGTAAAGCAGTGGAACGACGCCAAACAGGCGGAATTTTCCGACCGTAAAACATACGACCGGGTTTTAAATTCAAATTAGTTTATTAATTATGGTTATTGGTGGCTTGCAGAAGCTGACGCTTCAGGATTACCCCGACCAGGTTGCCGCCATCATTTTTACGCAAGGGTGTAATTTTCGCTGTCACTTCTGCTACAATCCCCAGCTTGTCGTGCCCAACCGAGATGGCGCGGTAGAAAAAGGCCATTCTTCGCTAGACGAGAATGGTCTTTTTGGATGGTTGCGCTCCCGCCAAGGGAAATTAGACGCCGTCGTGATTAGCGGCGGCGAGCCCACTATTCATCCGGATTTGCCGGAATTTATCGGGCGGATTAAAAGGTTGGGATATTTAGTGAAATTGGATACCAACGGGACTAATCCGGAAATGCTAGCCCGTTTATTGCGCGAGCGTTTGCTTGATTATGTCGCGATGGATTTAAAAGCGCCGTTTGATAAGTACGAGTCGGTCGTGGGCGTAAAACTGGCGTTGAACAAGGTGGCAAAAAGTATTAAGATAATAATGGCGAGCGGTTTAGCGTATGAATTCCGCACCACGCTCGTGCCCGAACTGCATCCCGAGCAAGACATAGCCAAAATGGGCGAGTTAATCGCCGGAGCCGATAAATGGTATTTGCAGAAGTTTAGGTCCAACGTTGATTTAGTTAATCGTGAATTTAAAAATAAAGATTCTTACACTGACAAAGAAATGGAAAAGTTACGGCAAATTGCCGCTCGGTACGCGGCAGTTTGCGGCGTGCGGTAATTATCATTAACACAATTAACCACTTAAATTTATGAGTGACGATAAGCAGACGCTAGAAGATTTAATCAAACAAAATTTAGAATTGACTAAAGAATTACAACAACAGCTACACTCCGTCCGCCGGTATCTTTTTTGGCAAAGGCTGACCAGCATTTTTTATTTAATTATCATCATCGGGCCGATAATCATCGGTTTGATTTATTTGCCGCCCTTACTTAAGAATGCAGTCGCGCCTTATCAAGCGTTGTTGGGAGGCGATAAATCCGGCGGTCTGGACATAAATTCAATTTTAAATGGACTTAACAGATAAATCCAAACACTTTCGCCGCCGGGCATTAAACCCCAACACCAATTTTGGTGTAGGGGTAAACCCTGCGGGAAGATCCACACTTTCCATTCATCCCCCACACCAAAATTTGGTGTGGGGGTATTCTGGAAGGTGTATGGATAAAGTTTGGGATTTAACTAAAAAAATTCCTCGCGGCCGGCTAATAACTTACGGCGGCCTGGCGCGCGCTTTAGGCCGGTCTCGGGCGGCGCGAGCGGTTGGCAATGTCTTGAATAAAAACAGGGATTTTGTTAATATACCTTGCCACCGCGTAGTCCGCTCGGACGGCCAAGTGGGCGGATATGCGTTGGGAGAAAAAAAGAAGATAGAGAAGTTGAAGAGAGAAGGCATGAAAATAGAAAAGGGGAAAGTGGTGGATTTGGAAAAGTTTTTATACAATTTTTAATTTTTAAATAAATCTCAATTTTTAAATTCTAAACAACTAATTTTACAGCAGGACTTGTCTATTAGAGTTTAAAAATTAGACATTATTAAAAATTATAAAATTAAAAATTTTATTCTTATGCCAGACAATAAAAATCTAATCGTAACCGTCGTGGTTACCGCCGTCATACTTTCCTCAATTTTTGGCGCGGGAGCCGGATTTTTAGTCGTTTCCAACGGCGTCGTTTCCACCGGGCAAATACGAAATTTTTGGCAGAAGATTTTACCCGGCGGCAGTAACGGCGCGGAACAGCGCACCGTGCGGGTACGGGAAGAGTCCGCCGTGGTTGATGCCGTAGAAAAAGTTAATCCGGCGGTGGTAAGCATCATCATCACTAAAGATTTGCCGAAATTGGAACAATTTTACTATAATCCTTTCGGCGATGATCCGTTTTTCCGCGATTTTTTCGGCAATGACTTTTTAGTGCCGGGCACGCGCCAAAACGGCACGCAAAAACAAGAAGTTGGCGGCGGCACCGGTTTTATTATCTCCGCTGAAGGCCTGATCGTGACTAACAAGCATGTCGTAACGGACGAGCAGGCGGAATATACCGTATTGATGAACGACGAAAAAAAATATCCGGCCAAAGCGCTGGCGCGCGATCCCGTCAATGATTTAGCCATTTTAAAAATAGACGCTAAAGATTTGCCGACGGTAGAATTAGGCGACTCAAGCGATCTTAAGGTCGGCCAAAGCGTGATTGCCATCGGCAACGCTTTAGGAGAGTTTAGAAATACGGTTTCGGTGGGCGTAATTTCGGGGCTCGCGCGTTCCATCACCGCGGGCGGCGCGGGCGTATCGGAAGAGCTGACTAACATCATTCAGACAGACGCGGCGATTAATCCGGGCAATTCCGGCGGGCCGCTATTAAACATCGCCGGCCAAGTGATTGGCATCAATACCGCAGTCGCCCAAGGCGCGCAGGGCATTGGTTTTGCCATCCCCATCAATGAAGTAAAAAATTCCATTGAAACGGTGAAGCAGGAAGGTAAAATTGTCCGGCCGTGGCTCGGGGTGCGGTATGTAAGGTTAACCGAAGATATCGCCACTCAAAATAATTTAGCCATTACCGAGGGCGCGCTTGTTATCCGCGGCGAACAGCGCACGGATTTAGCGGTGATTCCCGGTTCCCCGGCGGATAAAGCAGGCATAGCGGAAAATGACATCATTTTGGAAGTTAACGGCGAAAAATTAACCGGCAAAAATATTTTAGCCAAAGAAGTGGGAAAGTATAAGCCGGGGCAGGAAATAACTTTAAAAGTTTGGCATAAGGGCGAAACCAAAGACGTGAAAGTGAGGCTGGGGGAGTATGGGAAGTAAGAAGTAAGAAGTAAGAAGACTTCCCTTATCTGTCATTGCGAGGAGGAGTCAGCGACGACGAAGCAATCTCATGAAGATAGATATTAAGATGCTGGATATTTTTATGAGTGAGATAAAAATTTTAATTCAAGGTTACGCGCGGCCGGCTAAAGGCGGATATATCGCTTCGCCGACCACAACCTTAATTAAAGATTCGGGCAAACTTATTTTAGTTGACCCGGGCGCAAACGATAAGGCGCTGTTAAGGGAGTTGGCAAAAGAAAAACTAAAACCCGGGGACATTGACATTATTTTTTTGACTCACTACCATCCGGACCATATTTTAAACATCCGCTTGTTTCCGCAGGCGGATGTTTATGACGGCAACACGATTTACCGCGGCGACCGCGAGATATTTTACGACGGTAAAACCATCCCCGGCGCCGCCGTCAAAGTTATCGCCACGCCCGGGCACGCGCACGAGCACGCATCGCTGTTAGTTGAGACAAAAGAGGGGAAGTGCGCTATCGCGGGAGACGTTTTTTGGTGGGAAGACGGCCAAGAGCCGGCGCTGGACAAAAAGTCCTTACTGCGGTTGACAGACGAATTTGTAAAAGATAAAGTGGCTTTAAGAAAAAGCCGGCAGAAGTTATTGCAGTTGGCGGATTATATTATTCCGGGGCACGGCAAGAAGTTTCAAGTAACCCGCCGAAAGCCAGGAAGGCATTCAGGCGGGCCCGCCTAGCTACAAAGTTGCTGGCGGGGAAGTAAGAAGTAAAATTTATTATACTATAATTTGCATATTCATAAGTGATTTGTAATTAGTAGTGGATGGAGAATTTACTCAAAAATTTAGAATCCTTGCGCGCCCGGGTGAAAAAAACAGCCGAACTTTTGCGTTTGGAAGGAATGCGCAGCGAGTTGCAAGGGCTGGAGCGGCAGATGCAGGAGCCGCAATTTTGGCAGGATCAAAATAAAGCAAAGCAAGTTAGCCGGCAGGCGGCGGAACTGCGCGAGGAGATAAAAAAATGGGACGATTTAGGAAAAAAAATCAGGGATTTAGAGGCGTTAGTCGCGGTCGCGCAAAAAGAGGAGAAAACCGGCACCAAACTTGACGATACTTTGGTGTCTGAACTTGTCGGCAGATTTAAAGAATTAGAAGGGGAATTTGACAAACTCGAATTCCTTGTTTTATTTAATGATAAATACGACGTTAGTAACGCTGTTTTAACCATTCATGCCGGCACCGGCGGAACGGACGCGCAGGATTGGGCGCAGATGCTGGAGCGAATGTATTTACGATTTTGCGAGAGTAAGAAGTGGAGCGCGGAGGCGCTGGAGCGCAGCGTGGGCGGCGAGGCGGGCATTAAAAGCGTGACGCTGAAAATAACCGGACGCTGGGCGTACGGATATTTGAAATCGGAGGCGGGCGTGCACCGGTTGGTGCGCATCTCGCCCTTTGACGCGGAGAAAATGAGGCATACCTCGTTTGCGCTGGTAGAGGCAGTGCCAGAATTGCCGGCCACGGCGGCCGTAGAAATTAAAGACGAGGATTTGCGCGTCGATGTCTATCGCTCTTCCGGAGCCGGCGGCCAAAGCGTCAATACGACCGACAGCGCGGTGCGGATCGTGCATGCGCCGACGGGCATTACGGTCACTTGCCAAAACGAACGCTCCCAGCAGCAGAATAAAGAAACGGCGCTGAAAATTTTAAAAGCAAAATTATTTCAACTGGAAGAACAAAAACATTTCGCCGCAGAAGCGGCGTTACGGGGTGAAACTCTCGCGCCCGAATGGGGCAATCAAGCGCGCTCTTATGTTATGCAGCCCTATAAAATGGTTAAAGACCATCGCACTGATTACGAAACGCAAGGCGTGGAAAGCGTGTTGGACGGAAAGTTAGAGGAGTTTATGGAAAGCTATTTGAGATGGCGAAAACGCACAACGCACAACGCCTGACGCAGGTAACAAGTATTTTTGTTAAACATGAACAACGGAGTTAGTACTACTGTTGACCGAAAAAATGTGCTATAATAAAAAGTGTTAATTATGCTCAAAATAAGAAAGGGGGTGAGTATATGCAAAAAATGAATGGTTTAGACTGGGTCGCCGTTATTTTAGTAATTATCGGCGGCATCAACTGGGGGCTAATCGGCCTGTTTAATTTTGATTTAGTCGCGGCAATTTTTGGCTCAATGTCAGCTTTATCAAAAATTATTTACGATTTAGTCGGTTTGGGGGCGCTCTATATGATTTACGGGGCAGTGAAGATGAATAAGTAAGATAATTTTTGTCGCCAATAAAAATTTAGTTTCATCAAAAACTTCGGCATAGACGATGTTGAAGTTTTTGATTATATTATTTAAGCGTAAATTTTTGGCCGAGAGGAAGATAAGATCGTTAACTAAGAGCAGATTCCATGCGCGCTAACTTTTCGCGAGCAAAATTATTTTTATACGGTTGCGTATCTTTTATCGTCGGCATCGCCAGCGCTTCGTTTTCAGGAGGGGTATTTGTAGCCGATGGTTTGTGGTTTTTTGGTTTAGCGGTTGGCTGCGCGGTTACTATAATTTTATGGCGTCTGTTTGATAATCAGGCCGGCAAAACGGCCTTTTTTTTATTTTGCCTGTTATTTTTTCTCCTCGGCTTCTGGCGTTATGGCATCAGCTTGCCGGTAAGCGGCCCGGATAAAATTTGGTTTTACAACGGGCGGGAGGCGGAGTTTATCGGGGTGGTGAACCGGGAGTTAGACACGCGGCAAAATAGCGTGAAACTGACGGTGGGGGCACGGTATATCGGGACGGAACGCGAGCCGTCCCTGCCCATAAGCGGTAACGTTTTAATTACGACGAAATTATATCCGCGCTATAATTACGGCGATATCTTGAAAATCAAATGTCAATTAAAGCAGCCGGAACCAATTGACGATTTTTATTATGACCGATATTTGGCGGTGCAAAATATTTATTCATTATGTTATAACCCGCAAATTGAAATTTTTAAGGGAGAGGCGAGGCGCGCTTCGCCTCTCCTGAACGCAATTTATTCGGCGATTTTAAAATTAAAATCCCAACTGGCGGGCGCGATGGCCGCCGGTTTGCCGGAGCCGGCCAATTCACTGTTACAGGGCATGATTTTAAATAACCGGGGAGAGTTGCCGGAAGAATTGAAACAATCTTTTTCCCAAGCCGGCATTACGCATATTATCGCGATTTCCGGGATGAACATCGCCATTATTTCGGTTATCGTCATTAATCTTTTAATCATAATCGGCGTTTCCCGCCGCTTCGCCTTACTTTTATCCGCCGGAGCATTGCTTATTTATTTAGGTTTAATTGGTTTGCCGGCGTCAGCGGTGCGCGCCGGCATTATGGCTTTTATCGCCATGCTGGCGGTATTTTTAGGGCGGTTGCATAAATTAACCAACGCTTTGGTATTAGCGGCGGCGCTGATGTTGATAATAAACCCTAAAATGCTGCGTGATGACGTCGGCTTTCAATTATCGTTCTTGGCGCTATTAAGCATCATTTACGTTTACCCGATTTTTAAAGATTGGTTTGAAAAAATCATTAAGGCGGAGAAGCGCTGGCAAGCGCCTTTGCTAAAGGGCGTAATTGACGTTATCATACTAACTCTAGCCGCCCAAGTTTTAACTTTGCCGGTCATTGCTTTAAATTTTCATCAGGTTTCCGTTGTCGCCCCGCTCGTGAATGTATCGGTATTGTTTTTATTGCCTTTTATCATGGTCAGCGGTTTAATCGCGCCCCTCATCAGTTTATTGTTGCCGTCGCTTGCCTGGCTTTGGTTTACGCCGACTTATCTTACGCTGGCGTATATGATTTGGGTAGCGCAAACGGCGGTGCGCTTGCCGCTCGCTTACTTAGAGGTTGAATATGTTTGGGCCGGCTGGATAATACTATTTTATGTTTTAGCCAGCGGGGGGATCTGGTGGTATAATAAACAAAAGAGGGGGTGAGATTATGCTTAATGAGAAAGGGCTAGGGCTCGCCATTGGCGTCATTACCGCCGCTTATATTTTTTTAATGGGCCTCGCGGCCGCTTGGTTTGGCTGGGGCGTGGATGCGGTTAATTTAATCGCCACTTACTACCAAGGGTATGGAGCAAGTTTTGTCGGCGCTATTGTCGGCGCGGTCTGGGGGTTTGTGGACGGATTTATCTGCGGTTGGCTGATCGCTTGGCTGTATAATAAATTTAGTAAGTGACGCGTAACTCATATCACATAACCTACCGGCAGGCAGGCGCATAACGCCTGACAAGTAACGCATAACACAATAAAACGCGCAGTTTTTTGTTACGGGTTACGGTGTTATGTGTTGCGTGAAGTGAACCATGATTTTTAATAAGCAAATCGCTGTTATATTTTTAACAATTGCCGTTGCTGCCAGTTTAACGCTGGCTGTTTTTTTATATTTTTATCAACCGCCCCGGCGATTGACAGTCAATTTTTTAGACGTCGGGCAGGGAGACGGCAGTTTTATTCAAACGCCCTTTGGCCAAAACATCATCATTGACGGCGGCGACGGCCAGAAAATTTTGCCTGAACTGGGGCGAGTGTTGCCGTTTTATGACCGCACCATTGACCTGATGATTTTAACCCATCCGCACGAAGACCACATCGGCGGCTTAGTAAAAATATTAGGTCGCTACCGCGTGCAAAAAATTTTAGCTACCGGCGTAGTACATAACACGCCGACGTATTTAGCGTGGCTGGAAGCAGTTAAGCGGAAAAACATTCCGCTCGTAATTATTGACCGGCGGCAAGAAATTAATTTAGGGCCGGATTTAAAAATGGAGATTTTATGGCCGCAAGCGAGTTTATTAAATCAAGAGATTGATAATTTAAACGACAGTTCAATCGTTTTAGAATTAATTTATCAAGAGCAAAAATTTTTGTTTATGGGCGACGCCGAAAACGTCCTCACCCCGGGCCTCTCCCAAGGGGAGAGGAGGTTATCAGAGGCGGATGTTTTAAAGGTGGCGCATCACGGCAGCGATGATGCCACATCAGAAGAATTTTTACAAATAGTTAAACCAAAGACGGCGGTTATTTCGGTAGGCAAAGACAATGCCTTTGGCCATCCTTCTTTACGTGCCATCAAGCGTTTAGAAAAACTGGGCGCAAAAATTTACCGGACTGACAATAACGGCTGGGTAAAAATTATCAGTGACGGCGCTAACTTAAGCATTGAAACGGCAAAGTAATTCCCGCAAAATTTGACAACTACCTTTTACTATGGTATATAGATATTTATATAAAGTCGTTCATTTTATTTAGGATTTAAGAGCATATTTGCTCTACATAATATAATTACGCGAAAGAGGAGGCACACGATGAAAGAGGGGGCAGTTACGATGAAAAATGTAGACATAGTTCGTCGTTTAGTGGAGGGCGGAAGCGTCCCGACCGTAGAAATAAATAAGCGGTTAGACATTTTATGCCGGGGTCTCTTGGAGAAGCAAACCAAAGGCGCTCCTCAAGTTATCGTGATGAATTACGGGGACCCCAAGATGCCTTTGCGGGGCGGGCAGGCCCTTGACCATCACTGCAAGTCGATGGTCGCGAAAATGAAAATGCACATTCAAGAGTTGGATGTGCCGGTAATCGCCGATATTATTGAAATAATGATTTTGCTCGTTTATCGCGAGCAGCACAAAGTCATTAATTTCCAAACTATCCAGTCGCGATTACAGGGATGCCAAAAAGCGCAAGCCGCCTGGCAGATGGCTTGTGGAATGTAGGTGTTGTATTAATTTAGGAGGATAAGGAGGTACAACTGGGGGAGAACAAATAAAAAATCAACAGGGGCCCCTGCGATTTTCCTCGCAGGATTTCGGTGAGGGCAATGGTAGGCAAGCCGACAATGGTCGGCCTGCCAAAGAAATTGGGAGAAATAAGCATGACAAGCCAAAACAACGGCCAGAGAGGGCATGGCCAAAATGGAAGTGAAATGAAGGAGTGCAGGTGCGGCGGTACAACTCTGTTTACCTGCAAAGGGAAGTTGCAGGTAAGTGAAGTGGTAGTACACGGCATCTGTCAAGATTGCCGTGAGCATACGATTCGTTCTTTGGCCGAGAAACTTGGCCTGCGCATTCAATTCCGGAATGGCCAAGTTGAGGGCAAAGAACAGATATTAGGCGTCGCCGGGGGGTTTCTCCAGAGTAATCAAGGAGAAAAACTCGCCAATATTCAAATCCTTTATTTGTTGGTTTTTGAGAAGGATATGGATATGTCAGAAGTACGGCGGATTATCAACGATGTGCAGGGGATGCATCTGGATATTACCATATGCCTCCAGATGGCAGCGAGAATCTTCGAAAAAGCGGTGAGGTTCGTGCGGAAGCGGGCAACCGTCGCTGCTTAAGTCGTTATTTGTTTAAGACCATCACGGGATTCATTGGAAATGGGTCCCGTTATTTTTTTGAAACAAACTTAC
>MFFV01000049.1 GCA_001777995.1 Candidatus Falkowbacteria bacterium RIFCSPLOWO2_02_FULL_45_15
ATCCACATAAAGCCGCCGATTAAAATCAAGACTACCGCGATGATGCCTAAAAATCCCAAAATAATGTTGATTACGTTCGCCGCGATTTCGCGCGGGTCTTTTACTCCTAAGCCGGTTAAATTGCCTATTGTTTCTGTGGATACGTTACCCCAGCCGACATTATTTCCTGGCGTGCCACCTCCCGTTGTGCCACCTCCGCCTGTGCTTGTTGAACCAATGGGCCGACATACTGTTGCATTGACACCTCGTTCGTAGCCAGGATCACATGCACATCTGCTATTTACACAGGAACTCGGATCCGGCGTACACTGTCCATCACTGGAACAGGTCTCCCCGATATTAGCGGCTAAGGCAACATTTACATTAATTAAATTAAGGCCGAATAAAGTCATTATTAAAAAAGTTGCCAAAAAAATAGCTTTTAGTCTCATAGATTTTAATTATTTAAATAAATTAAGTTATTAACAGCCTGCTTTTTATATTTTACCATAAAACGGGTAAGGTAGCCAAATGCTTCCATCTGTCATCCCCGCCCCCGCAATCCCGAGTGCTCGGGACGGGGATAAACTCCGGCGGGAATCTCATACTTAACTTTTACTCTTTTACTTTAAAAATCACTAACTCTTTATTTTCGTAAACTTTAATAAAGTCGCCGGTTAGAGTACTAAAAACTTTATAAACCCAGGAATCCGGCTGATTAGGGAGTATGGCCGTTGGCGCGTTTAAAATATTTTTTAAAGCAAACTTTACGCCGCGTATTTCCCGCCGCGGGCTAAACTCTAAACAAGGCAACTCGTGCGGACAATAAACGCCCCGATAGGCGATGTTTGCCCAAGTGTAATAAACGGCCGGATTATATTCGTATAAAAATTCCGGTCCAAAGGCGGTTAAATAACGATTGTGGTTGTTGTAAAAAAACATTTGCGGGAACATTGACCAAATGGGATAAAAAACAACTGAATCGCGGGGCGTATTATGCATGAGCCAATCATTTGCCCCTTGAAAATAATAGTCGCTAGTATCCTGACGCCGTTCGTAAACAAACATAAAGACAGTAAAAATATTATAAGCGGCAAACATGGCGACAGCGCTTAGGATAAAAAAAGATAACAAAGAAGGGGTGATTTTTTGCCGGAGTTGCGTTTGAAAAATTGGCCAATCGGCTGATTGACGCAATGCTTGAAAATTATAAGCTATGAACAAGACGGCCAGCGGCAACCAGTATTCCGTGCCGCGCGGTATCAATAAGGCCACTGGGAACCAAGAAATACTTGCTAAAAAAAGCGAGAGCGACAGCCGGTTAACTTTTTTATCTGACCATAATTTAAAAAAGACGGCTAACGCCAAAATATAAAATAAAGCAATTAAAAAATTACCTTCTAAAAAATCGGCTAAACTGTGTAATTGAATTTCAGACCCGGTGTTTAAATTAACTCCTGACAGCAAATAATAAAATACTTTAACCAGGTGGACGGACATTACATAGATGTAGTTCAGGGGATGGGGATGTAAAATAATGCCAGCCGCTATCCCGCCTAAAACCGCGATGCTCGGCTTTAAATTTAAGGTTCGGCTAAAATAAAAATCTACCGCTAAAAACACCGCTACTAACAATAAAATAATCGGGGCTAAATTGTAAGTTAAGACGTATAATGCTGTGGCAATGAACAGCCAAAAATATCGCCGTTGGTATAAAAAATAGTAACCCAGAAAGAAAAATGGTATGGAAATTACAAAGGGGCGCTCAAGCGTCAGGCGAGCGGTAAAAATCGAGGAGGCAACGAATAAAAAAAACATCCAGACGAACGCGTAAGTTATGTTAAGCCGGTTAAAGATAAAGTAGGCAGAGGCAAAAACAAAGGCGGCGGCGAAAGCCGCCCATATTTTGACGCCAACCAGTAAACCAAAAACTTTAATAAAACCGGCGGTGATAACATGGTACAGCCACCAAGGGTCAGTGGGGGCGGTTGTTAAGAAATGCGTTGGCGCCCACTGCCCTACGAATGTTACATCGCCGCTCGCGGCAATCAAAGCGCTGTGTTTAGCGTGATAATATGGGTCGTCAGTGCTCATTAAATAAGGGACGAACATCTGCCAGCCAAAAAAAATGAAATAAAATAAAATAAAGACGCCGCCGCTTTTAAATAATAATTTTACCTGCATGGCAAAAAATAATATTTTATTAAAGTCCAAGCGGCAATAATGCCGTCTTTGACGCGCACTTTTTTCCCTTGGCTAACGGTACGCGGTGTATAATGAATAGGCACTTCTATAATCTTTATCCCCTGTTTTAAAATTTTTGCCGTTACTTCGGGACAAAATTCAAATCTTTGGCAAAATAATGGTATACTTTTTAGTAAATCGGCGGTAAAAACTTTGTAACAAGTCGCCTCATCAGTTAAATGCGAACCGTATAAAATGTTAGCCAAGAGCGTCAACGCTCTGACTCCCCAATAATACCGGGACCGCTTATTGCCAAGCTGAAGAAAACGAGAACCATAAACAACCTGGGCTTGATGAGATATGATCGGCTGGATTAAGCGATAGTAATCTTGAGGGTCGTACTCTAAGTCGGCGTCCTGGATTAAAATAATATCACCACTAGCCGCTTTAATTCCTTGCCGCACGGCATATCCTTTGCCAAAATTTTTAGGCAAATGAATAACTTTATACCGCTCGGCCACTTGTTCTAAAATACTGCGCACTGCTGGTTGGGATCCATCATTAATAATAATAATTTCTTTGTTGACGCCGTCTAAATCTACTGCTTCAATGGCGGCTAAAACATCTCTGATACGCAACTCATTATAGCAGGGAATAATGATAGAAAGGGTTGCTTTTATATCCATAATTCAATAAAATAAAGACACTGATTCTATCATAGCAGAATCATCTCTTTATGGACAATAAGATTATGGAAACATCGTCCGAGCAAAAATTGGCGATTCCCCTGACAACGATTGTGCCAGAATACTATTCCCATAGCCCGTTGGTGCGCTGGCTTTTTTTTCAACGTCTGCGAAAAGCGGTCTGCTTGATCGCAACCATGAAACCGGCGGTTCTGCTTGACCTTGGCTGCGGAGACGGCACTTTTATCAGACTGTTACAACAAAATAATCTTCTTCCTCTTGAACTCTATGCTATTGATTATAATATTAATGTGCAAAATCTTACCCCCCAAATGCCTTTTTGTAATTTTTCCAGACAAGATCTGATGCGAACTAACTTTGCCGACCATACCTTTGATGCGATAGTAGCGCTTGACGTCTTAGAACATATCCAATTAATAGATAAAGCGCTGGCAGAAATTAAACGAATATTAAAATCACAAAAATTTTTACTAACGAGCGAACCGACTGAATCAGTTTTATATAAAATATTGCGTTTTATAGCTAAAGGAACCTTCTCGATGGAAACTGGGCCTGGCGCCGGCAGGCATTATTATCGAGCGCGCGAAATTGATACGATTATTAAAAACTCAGGCTTTAAAAGGATAAACTATCAACCAATACCTTTTTTCTACCCCTTAGATTTATTCCATATTAATTTATACCAAAAAATATGAATATTAGCCCCGTGATATTCAAATCCTACGACATCCGCGGCATTTACCCGGAGGAACTCAACGAAGAAGCGGCTTACGCCATCGGCCGGGCGTACGCTCGCCGCACCGGCGCTAACCAAATCGTGGTCGGCAGCGATATGCGGCTTTCCGGCCCGGCGCTAAAAGAGCAATTTATTCGCGGCGTTACCGATGAAGGCGCTAATGTCGTTGATGTTGGGCTCGTGCCCATTGACGCGGTTTACTTTGCCGTGCGCAAACAAAATTACCCGGCCGGCGCGATGATTACCGCTTCCCACAACCCAAAAGAGTATAACGGCTTTAAACTGCCTTTGCCCGGCATCGGCTGGGTGCGAGGTGAAGAGATAAAAACCGACGTAGAGAATTTGCCGCCGGCAGCTGCCGAACGCAAAGGAAAAGTTGCGGCAATTGACATTATGCCGGATTACATCAAACATGTTTTATCGTTTGCCGATTTGTCCAACATTAAGCCGCTGAAAATTGTCGTAGACGCCGGCAACGGCATGGCCGGCAAAGTCGTACCGTTATTAGAGCCGCGTCTGCCTATAAAAATCATTCCGCTTAATTTTGAGCTGGACGGCAATTTTCCCGCGCACCCGTCTAATCCGCTCTTGCCCGAAAGCCAGACGCAAATCCGCCAAGCAGTCATGGAAAACAAAGCGGACGGCGGCGTTATTTTTGACGGCGATACCGACCGGCTGTTTTTCATAGACGAGCGGGGAGAATTCGTCCGCGCCGACATGACGCTCCTTATTTTAGCCAAAGAATTTTTGCGCCGCGAGCCGGGCGCGGGTATCGTCTACAACGCCATTTGCTCTAAAGCCGTGCCCGAAATAATTAAAGAGTGGGGCGGCCGAGCTTTGCGCTCCAAAGTCGGTTTTGTGAATGTAATGGAGACAATGGCGCGCGAGCAAGGCATTATGGGCGGCGAATTATCCGCCCACTATTCCTTCCGCGACAACGGTTACGCCGATTCGGGTTTTATCGCTTGGCTGATACTGCTTGAGCTGCTGTCGCAAAGCGGCGGTCCGCTGTCAGCAATCGTCAAAGAATTCCAGCGTTACCATAAATCAGACGAAATTAACATTAAACTTACTGACAGAGAGGAGGCGATTAGTAAATTAAAAGCCAAATATGCGGACGGCCAACAGGAAAATTTTGACGGGCTCACCGTTACCTATAATGATTGGTGGTTTAACGTCAGGCCGTCCAATACCGAACCGCTCCTGCGAATAACGATTGAAACGCCAAACCAAGCGATGACGGCAGAAAAACAAGAGGAGATTTTAAAAATAATTCAAGCGGTAATATAAACTTTAAATAACAATAGAGACGCCCCGGTCGTGTCTCTATTTTTGTGTTACCTGCCTGCCGGCAGGCAGGCGTGTTTCGTGTTATGTGTGTTAGGCAACGCCGATTGCTTCTTTCACTTTAGTTAAAGTTTCGGTAGCGATAGCGCTCGCCTTTTGCCTTCCCTGCTCTAAAATATTATTGATAAACTGGTCATCAAAACCGCTAAAGCGATGCTGAAATTCTGCCAAAAATTTCGCCACTACCTCGGCTAAATCTTTTTTTAACTCTCCGTAACCGTGGCCGTTATAACGCGCCTCTAATTCCTGCACGCTCACATTTGCCAATAATGAATAAATGGCCAATAAATTAGCGAGCGCCGGTTTTTTCCGCAGGTCAAACTTAATCTCGCTGCCGCTGTCGGTTACGGCTTTCATTATTTTTTTGCGCGCTACCTCCGGCTTATCCAATAGCGCGATATAATTAAATGCGCTTGGCGCGCTCTTGCTCATTTTTTTGCGCGGGTCGTCCAGCCCCATAACGCGCGCGCCCTGCTTTTGAATATAAACTTCCGGCGACTTAAAAACGTCTTTAAACCGCGAATTAAACCGCCGCGCCAAAACGCGCGTTAATTCCACGTGTTGGGATTGGTCGTCGCCCACCGGCACCAAATCGGTATTATAGAGCAAAATATCCGCCGCCATCAAAACCGGATAATCAAACAAGCCCATGTTTATATTTTCCTTATTCTCTTTAGCTTTGTCCTTAAACTGCGTCATCCGTTGCAGTTCGGCTGTTTTAGTAATGGTATTCAAAATCCAGGCGAGCTCGGTGTGCGCGCTCACTTGCGACTGCTGAAAAATAATCGCCGTTTCCGGGTTTATTCCGGCCGCGAGGTACAGCTTGGCTATTTCTAAAATTTTTGAATGGAAAATTTTTGGCTCCTGTTTGACCGTAATCGCGTGGTAATCAACCACGCAAAAAATACAGCGATATTGATTTTGTAAGGCAACCCAATTTTTAAGCGCGCCGAGATAGTTGCCCAGATGCAAATTGCCGGATGGCTGGACGCCGGAGAAAATTGTCTTATTCATACACATTTGTCATTCCCGCGAAGGCGGGAATCTCTTTAGTTGATAATGGGATTCCCGCCTTCGCGGGAATGACAGTTATTTTTATCTTATCAACAATCTTCCCTTCTCACAAGTCACCCGCTGCCAAAAAGTCAAAAATCCATAACAAATTACGGCCATTGCCAAAGTCGCCTTTCCGTGCTACAATAGGCACATCAATTTAATTATTAATTTTTTCGCAATAAAGCTAGAGCCGGGTTAGAGACATTTAGCATGCGAATTGAATGAAAATGGCTAACATCAGAATAAAATTTTCAAGTTACTCAAATTTCCAACCTTTTCAACTTTTAAGAGCATTAGCTATTCTTCCTTCTTTCAGCGGCATTAGTATTAATGCCTAATTTTCGCGTGTCTAACGCGAATCTCTCAACTCCAAAAAAACTATTTTTCCTGATAGCCCAATCACTTGATAATAATTGGGTAAGCTAGCTTTTACCGCGAAGCTTAAATTTTATGCTTGCTGGTTTAGAAGTTATTTTAGGCATCATCGCCCTGTTTATCGGCATTGCTTTGGGCTATTACGTCAGAAAACAAAAAGCTTTGAGTGAAATAAATTCAGCCGAAGCGAGGGCGCAAAAAATAGTAAACGAAGCCAAAGCGCAAGAAAAGGAAACGGTTATCAAGGCGCAAGAAAAGGCTTTGGTCATCATTGAAGAGGCGAAAAGAGAAGAGACGCGCCGTTACCGCGAGTTAAACGAATTCCAAAAACGGCTGGAAAAAAGAGAGACTACCTTTTCCCAGAAACTGCTGGAGCTGCAGGATAAGCAACAAAAGCTCTACGACAAGGTAAACCAAATCGAGGAGGCGAAAGAAAAGATTATCGCCATCCGCAAAGAGCAGTTGGCAAAATTAGAAAAAATCGCCCAGATGACGAAAGACGAAGCTAAGGAAATTTTGATGAACAACGTGGAGGGGGAAATTAAAGACGCTCTGCTCTCCCGCGTGAAAAAGCTGGAGCAGGAATCAACCAGCGAATTGGAAGAAAAAACCAAAGCGATGCTCGCAATCACCATGCAGCGGCTCGCGCCTACTTACACGGCGGAAGTAACCACCACCACCGTTGATCTGCCTAACGACGAAATGAAAGGCAGGATCATCGGCCGCGAAGGCAGAAACATCCGCGCCATTGAAAATTTAACCGGCGTAGAAATCATCGTTGACGATACGCCTAACGTCATCACCATTTCCGGCTTTTCCATGATTCGCCGCCATTTGGCTAAACGGGCGCTGGAAAAATTAATTTTAGACGGCCGGATTCATCCGACCAAAATTGAAGACGCGATTGAAGAAGCGAAAAAAGAACTGGCGCTGGACATTAAAAAAGCGGGCGAAGAGGCGATGTATGACGTAGGCGTAACCGGCTTTGACCCCAAACTCGTGCAAATTTTAGGCCGGCTCAAATACCGCACCAGTTACGGCCAAAATATTTTAAGCCACTCGGTGCAGGTCGCGCATCTCTGCTCTTTATTGGCCGACCAGCTCGGCGCTGACGTAACGATTGCTAAAAAAGCCGGCCTCCTGCACGACATCGGCAAAGCGGTTGACCACGAAGTGCAGGGCACGCATCCGGAAATCGGCAAAAACATCGGACAAAAATTTAACCTGCAGCCGGAAGTCATCAACGCCATCGCTACCCACCAT
>MFFV01000050.1:0-1733 GCA_001777995.1 Candidatus Falkowbacteria bacterium RIFCSPLOWO2_02_FULL_45_15
TTTGATTTCCTGGCCAAAAGCGGTTTTGGGCACTTTCCAAAGAGTAAAAAATCCTGCCTTCGGTTCAACCGCTAACTGCATGCCGGATGATTTCAGATATTCAATCAAAATAAGAATGCGCATTTCGTACTGACAGCGGCGATCGGCGATTCCTTCTTGGTCGTTTTCTACCGCGTACAACACGCCGGTGGCCAGTGCGGCGTTGAAACCGCTGTCGGTTTGGCCTTTGATAGTGGCGATGTCGCCCACAAAATCAGGCGAACCGCAAATCGCGCCGATACGCCAGCCGGTGCCGTTGGCTATCACCTTGGAAGCGGAAAACGCCTCCACCCAGGAAAGGTCCGGGTAGTCCACCGCGACTTCAGTCAGCAAACAAATCTGCTCGCCGCCCTCCTCCTGGTATACCAGCATCGCGTAGGCGGCGTCGTTGAACAAACGGATTCCCTTTGCCTGACAAAACTCGCAAATCTTTTCCCAATATCTTCGGGTGGCAACCTGGCCGGACGGATTATGCGGGTAGTTTGCCATAACCAACTTGGTTTCTGTATGTATGCCGTCGCACCCGAATAAGAATCCATTTTTCGGGTTAGTGGGCAAAGCATATTGTCCGTTCCCAAGATACTTTATCCAGACTGACGGCGTAGGATAGCCGGGGGCAGTCATGGTAGCGACTTTAATTCTTTGGCCGCTATGCCCGCCGCAGGCCATCGGGATAAGCCCGAGCATTGATTTTGTTCCCGGCGTCGGTAAAAAAGCAATTTGATGTCCCTGCAATCCCCGCTCAATGTGCGCCTGCACAAAGCGAGGCGCAAAATCAGGACACCCCGGACTGCCGTTATCCTGATACTCATGCATTGATTCTTCATCGCTCAAAATGGCTTTTGCCGCGGCCTGACGAGCACTTAACAAAGCCGGGCCTTTGGGCTGACCAATGGAAAGCCGCCAAAGCTTCGCACCCTTGCCTTCTGCTTCCGCGCACATCGCTTTAGTTTGCAGAAACACATTTTTGCCACCTTCTGGCAACCAACTTTTTAAAGTCATCTTCGTTTCCTCCACTTTCTATGATATTGAGTTGTATTTACAGCTGTAAAACTTTTTGTTCAAAAACTAATGTGCTCGTATAATCGGCAAAATTTTCTTCCCGCCGAATTAAAACCACTGTTCCATCCTGCAGCAGAAGCTCTTTTGGTCGCAGACGGCCGTTATACTGGAAACCCATGGCATGCCCATGCGCGCCGGTATCGTGGATAATGACCAAGTCCCCTTCCTGAATATCGGGCAAAAGACGGGCATTAGCACTATGCTGATTGACAAATTGATCCCAGTTCTCGCACAGCGAGCCGACAATGCTTAACGGCTTTTCACTCAAAACTGTTTTTACTTCACCGTCCTCGTTCATAATCGTCACGTGATGATATGCCCCGTAAACTGCCGGGCGCATTAACGCCGACATGCAGGCATCAACGCCAACCAGTTCAAAATGCTTGCTCATGCGGTTGATCGCGGTCGTCACCAAAACACCATGCGGCCCGGTCATATAGCGACCGGATTCAATGAAAAGTTTTGGCGAATAACCGCTCTTTGCATGAAATTGCTGAAACAGTAATTTTGCTTGTTTTGATAAAGCAACCAAATCAAATTGCTCTCGTCTGGGCCGATCCGGAATGCCGACGCCGCCACCGATGTTGATGAATTCAAACTGAACGCCAAGTTCCTTTGAAATCTTTTCAACT
>MFFV01000050.1:1755-17010 GCA_001777995.1 Candidatus Falkowbacteria bacterium RIFCSPLOWO2_02_FULL_45_15
TTTTTACAAAATAACGAAAATCCAACTCGTTGGAAACTATCATGGTATGCAGTCCGAATCGTTTAGCGCCGAGATTTTTTGCTAACCGGTAAGCTTGCAAAATTTGGTCATCGCGCACGCCATACTTTGCCTCTTTCGGCTTGCCGATAAAACCGCCGCCGCTTCGCTTTTCGCCCGGATTATAACGGAAGCAAATTAGCTCCGGAAACGGCTCCGGCACTTTTGACACGAAAGATATATCGTCCAAATTCAGAATACAGCCGCCGTTTGCCAAAACGCTTTCGTACTCATGCCGGCTGGTATTGTTAGATGTGAACATAATATCATCTGGACCAGCCCCAACCTGATGGGCCATATATACCTCCGGTAGAGAACTGCAGTCAAACCCAAAGCCCATTTCCAGCATTATCTTCAAAATACTGGGGTTGGGCAAAGCTTTGACTGCGAAGAATTCCCGAAAACCTGGGTTCCAGCCAAACTCACTTTTCAGGCTTTCTCCTGTTGCCCTTATTTCCGTTTCATAGTAAATATGAAACGGGGTCCCAAATTCTGCCACAATTTCTGGCAGATGCGGATACAACCTATTCTGAAACTCTCTTGACATGGGCATAGTTTTGCCCTCCTTCCTGAATATAATTAAATTGGCAATGACCGATATTTTGCTTATTTAAAAGCGTCGTTACCTTATGATATTTTTTTTAAATTGTCAATTAAGATTGCCAACAAAAAACCGCCGTAGGATTCCGGCTACGGCGGCTTTGTCCTCACCCCTTGCCCCCTCTCCCCAAGGGCGAGGGGGAATTAAAAAAACGACAAGGTGAGGGATAATATTTATTCTACTATTATTTTTCTCTTAGCTCCCTCTCCCGACTCTGCGGGAGAGGGTTGGGGTGAGGGTTACAGTACCGCCTCTTTCGCGGCTTTCGCTACCCGGAACTTCACTACTGTTTTGGCCGGAATTTTAATGCTTTGGCCAGTAGCGGGATTGCGACCCATGCGCTCTTTGCGATGCAACTTCACTAACTTGCCGACTCCCGGAATAACGAACTGCCCGCTACCTTTTACTTCCTTATAAGCCAATTCGGTTAATTTTTCAAAGAAGTTTCCCACTTCTTTCTTGCTTACGCCAGTGGCTTCGGCCATGGCATTAAGCAACTGCCCTTTGGTCATTTTACCCATAAATTTTTTAGTTAATAAATTATTTTAAAGTTATCAACACCTTAATAAATATATCAAAATATTAGCATATTTTAAAATTTTACGCCATCTACTGTTAATTAAGTATTGATATGCAAATAATAAAAATGGTGTTTAGATAAAAATAAAAAGTGCCGTTTTAGCTTAAAAAAATTAAACGGCACTTGGAATATTTTTAGCTAATAACAGCTAAATTATGTGGATCGCTGATAATGCAAGGCCTGGTAACCAATATCTGGTCTGAAATAACTTCCGGCGAAACATATCTTGCTGGCAGCATAGTTAGCTAAACTGCCGGCTCTGACTAAGCTCTTATCCCAAGCGGTAACCGTTAGCACTCGTCCCCCGTTAGTAACTAATTTGCCTTTCTGCCATTTAGTATTGCAGTAAAAAACAAAACCCTCTTCTCTTAAAATGTCAGTGGCCCAATCTATATGGGTGATTTCTTGGTTGGGATGTTCTTCCTGGAATCCGTATCCTAATGAAACCATAACTACGCAAAAGGCATGTTGACCGGCTGGAATAATCCTATCTTCCGGCAACTTACCGGCGGCAGCGGCTCTGAATAACGGCAGAATATCTTCGTCAATCACCGGCAACACCGCTTGTGCCTCCGGATCTCCCAACCGGCAGTTGAATTCAATCACATACGGCTTTCCCTCAACGAGCATTAAGCCGGCGTAAAGAACGCCGCGGTAAGCGATGCTTTCACAGGCAAATCCTTTAATCGCTGGTCTTAAAATCGTTTCCTTAATTTCTGCTAAAAGCTGCTCGGTTACAATCGGCACCGGCGCGTACGCCCCCATCCCACCAGTCATTGGACCTTTGTCGCCGGCGTTCCTGTGTTTATAGTCCTGCGCTGGCGGCAAAATCACCAATCGCTGACCGTCGGTAATTGCTTGTATGGTCAGCTCTTGGCCAAACAAACGCTCTTCAACCACTACCCACTCGCCCGCCAATCCAAACTTTTTTTCTATCATAATAATATCTACTGCCCGTAATGCTTCCTCTTCGCTTTCTGGAACATATGCTCCTTTCCCTTCACAAAGCCCATCGGCTTTAACCACTACTTGTTGCCCGGCCGCCCACTCTTTACGAATATAATCTTTTGCTTTGTCAGGGTCATTAAAAAAAGCGAACCGGGCGGTTGGAATATGGTTTTTAGCCATAAAATTTTTCGCCCATATCTTTGAGGATTCAATCCGCGCCCCTGCTTTTCCGGGACCAAAACAAGGAATGCCCGCTGCTTGCAACTCGTCTGCCAAACCGTTCGCGAGCGGCTGTTCCGGACCGACTGCTACAAAATCAACCGCCTGCTCTTTAGCGAAATCCGCTAAATGCAGCTTATCCGCGGCGAGAACGGGAAAACAGTCTGCCAACTTTCCGATGCCGGGATTGCCCGGGGCGCAAATGATTTCTCCGCAAGACGGCGACTGTTTTAACTTCCAGACTAGCGCGTGTTCGCGTCCGCCTTTACCAACAACTAATACTTTCATTATTAATACCTCCGTTTTTGTAAAATTGTGATACAGAACATTTTTGACAAAAATAATTGTCAGCTACACCTTAACAAAAACAGCTATTTTTAGCAAATTTAAAGTAGAGACATGTAAATGCCATATCTCTACTATTGTTTTAATGCTCTTGTGCTTTTATGCTTTAATGCCTTACTCTACGATTAATTTTCCTTCCATCCCTAACTGGCGGTGATTAGCCACGCTGCAGTAGTAGCTGAAAGTTCCCGCTTTGTCGGCGATAAATTCAACGGTAGCGCTCTCGCCCGCGTTAATCTGCGGCGTGCGCGCGTTAAATCCGTCAATGACGAAATCATGAAAGCCCTCGGTGTTGGTAAAAATGATTTTTACTTTCTGTCCCTGTTTGACTTTTATTTCCGCCGGCGTAAAGGCAAATTTTTTGCCGCTGACGTTAACGACCACTTCTTCCGACTCGGCCGCCGCTTCGCCTTGTAATTCGTCAGAGATTAATTCATCGGTCGTAGTGCCCGCTTCTTCGTTCACGATCGCTTCCGGCGTATTGGTCGCGTCTAGCGCCGGTACTGGCGCGGACAGCGCCGAATCGTCTCCTTCGTTTTGGATGTCAGCCGCCGGAGCGGTATTTTTCGCCTGCTGTTGGCAGCCGGCGGCGCCGAGCATTACCGCGAGCAAAACTAAGCCCAAAAGATACCCGAATTTTTTAAACATAGTCCTTAAATTAATAATTAGTTATAAGTTATCCACTTATAGTATTTATAGTATAAAAGATGGTAAAAATAAAAGCAAACAGTAAAAAAAGAGGAGGGCGCTCGTATTAGAGAATCCTCCTTCACCGTCTTAATGTCTAATAAATTCTATGGCGTAAAGATAACTTTTTCGCCGTTGAATTTTGAATTGATGGTAACACGCGGGGATGATTCTTTGGTAATCGTTCCGCACGCTTTTGCTTCTATGTTGAATTGCCCAGCTAATTTGATAAATGCTTCTATATCAGCGGCGTCAATAACGGCTAAAGCTCCCTGACCGCCGTTAAAAACCTTATATGCTTCCCCGTCACTCATTCCTCGCCACTGGACTACTTGCCGCATGACTTCTGGTGGCTCCCACAAGTTATTAAGATCGGCAGACAACCCCATTTTAAAAAGTATGCTTTTGCCGAACTTTAAATCAATCCCTCCTCCGCTGATGTGCGCTATACAATGCATAATGATCTGTTGTTGAAAGTCGGGAGAGTGCCAACCGTTGGCAGTTGTTAAAAATCTATCATACAGCGTAGAAGGTGTCGCCGCCTCTTGTAACCAAGGTTTAGCATCCGAATTCCGCCACCACTCGTCACCGAATTGCAGGCGAAACGCCTTGCGCACAGCACTCCAACCGTTGCCACGGAAACCTTTTTCGCGTAGGGCCATCACAACCATACCGGGTTCTATGCTGGTGCCGGTGATTATGCGCTTTGGGTCATACAGACCGATGCAAGCGCCAGACCAATTAAACTTGGTGGGTGAATTAGGAATGTCCGAACCGACGCAATCAGTCATCTGCGCGGTTTCACCACTATACACAACTACGCCTTGTTCGGTGGCAGACTCACAGAGGCCACGCATCATGTCCAGATAAGTATTGAAAGGCATACTGTCAACTTCGACGAGCGTATTTAAATCCAGATGGTCGACAACTATAAGTGCCAAACCACCCCATCGATCTATATCTGCTAAGAGCATGGCAAGTAAATCTGTGCCGGCTGTCTTATGTGTATGAACCGCATCAATGATGACCGGCTTAGCACCGCATCCATCAGCAGTAAAGTCCACATAGCACCCTTCAGGTATGTTCACAAACTGGAAGCCGCGTGGGCTGCGATGGCCACTGCCATAGATACCTATGATTTTAACAAACCGCGAATTTACATAGGTTGTGCGGCATAACGCACCACACCGCCTACTAAATTCGTCTTCGGCGTTAATTGGAACGCCGTCTTCTGCATAGTAATTCTGCGTGTCTTTCATATCTTTCACCGCCTCCGTTGTTTATTTATAGAATTTTGTAGAGAACAAATTTTTGCATCTTAAAATTATCACTTAGTAACTTTTTTGGCAAATTTACAAAAAACCCGCCGCGGATTAACTAAATAATAATCCTAGGCGGGATGGGCGGCTATGTTGGCCAGTCTAATACTATCGCGTCTTTGATATTGATAACAAGCGTAACAGAGACCAAGAGCTTGGATGACCTTCATCTCTTTGCATCTGGCGCACAGACCGACTCGGCCGCGTTGATAACACGCCGAACAAATCGGTCCGGCCTTAGTGCGCATTGTTACCGGCTTAAGCTCCCCACACTCCGAACAACGCTCATGAGTGGATGGATCTTTACGATAGCAGTTATGACAAATCGGCTGGTCTAATTTATTGCGCACTGCTACTGATTTGACTTGCCCACACTCGGAACACTTCTCGTGCGTGGAAGGGTCACGATAGCGAGCCGTCTGGTAACAATTCGGACAAATCGGCTTGCCGGAGTCGGTATGTGTTTGCACATACTTAATTTCTCCGCATTCCGAGCAACGTCTGTAAGTGGAAGGGTCACGATAGCGATCTATCTTATAACAATTCATACAAATCGGCTTGCCGGACTTAGTGCGCGTTGTTACCGGCTTAACCTTATGACAACGGAAACATTCCTGATGGTGAGCGGGATTGCGTCGGTAGTCAATAGTATAACATCTTATACAAATAGGTTTGCCATCTTGGGTACGTTGAGCCACTAACTTAATCTCTCCGCATATTAAACAAAGTTCATGCGCGGCAATGTTTTGGCGCCGGTATAATTGATAACAATTCTGGCAGACCAATTTACCGGTCTTGCGGTTACGATGAACGAGTTTGCGCTCTTTGCAGACGCTGCAGATGCCTTTCATACGATCACCTCCCTCGCGTTCTGAATTTATGCTTCTTTGAAAAAGAGCCGAACTTATGCCTGTGCTCCCATGAGGAATCGAACCTCAATTTTCAGCTCCGGAGGCTGACGCTCTATCCGTTGAGCTATGGGAGCAAAATATGTTATCTGTTATGTGGTATGTGGCATGTGCTACGCGTCTTCTTTAATTTCTCACCCCCCAATACATTTGTCAAATGTCCTTGTTTTCATGTTTTAATGTTATGTGTTTTATGTTATGTGTTTTGCGAATTTTATGTTATAATTAACACAACCTAAAATTACTATTTACCGATTACTAGTTACTAATTACCACTCCCCATGTTTTCTAACGAGCAACTCGCTAAAATTTTATTAGCCAGAAAAATTATCGCCGACCAAAACGCTTTAGCCGAAATAACGACCAAAGCCGGCACCGAAAAAGAAGCGCTGGAAAAATACGTCATTGACAATAAAATCGTATCGGAGCAGACGCTGTATGAAGGCGCGGCTGATTATTTTAAAATACCTTTCGTTAATTTAAAAAAACAAATCATCCGGCAGGACATTTTAACGCTATTGCCGGAAACGACCGCCCAGGAGCATAAAATAATCGCTTTTGACAAAGACGAGGAGAAAATAAAAGTGGCGGCGCTTGACCCCGCTAATTTAGAAATTTTAGAATTTATCCGTAAAAAAACTAATCTAGAGCCCGAGGTGCACTTAGCGACTCCTTCCAGCATTGAAGACACTTTAAAGCAGTACCGTAAAGACATTAAAAGCGAACTAAAAGTAATTGAAGAAGATTCGGAGGAAAAAGAAAAAAAAGGAAAAAAAGAAACCGAAGCGGGCTCCGAACTGCCCATCATAAAAATCATTGACACTTTATTGGAGCAGGCGTTTTACGAAAACGCTTCGGACATCCATATTGAACCGGCGGAAAAAGAAACCAGCATCCGCTACCGCATTGACGGCATTCTGGCCAACGTGATGACTTTGCCGAAAAACGCCCATCCGGCGCTGATAGCGCGCGTCAAAGTGCTCGCGAATCTCAAAGTAGACGAGCATCGCCTGCCCCAAGACGGCCGCTTTAAAATCATCCAAAAAGGCAATAAAATTTCTTTTCGCGTTTCCATTCTGCCGACTCTCTACGGCGAAAAAATCGTCATGCGCCTCTTGGAAGAAAAACCGCAGGTATTGAGTTTGGAGCAAATCGGTTTTCAGCCGAAAAGTTTGGAGCTCGTGAAAAAAAACATTAAAAAGCCGCACGGCATGATTTTAGTTACCGGCCCGACCGGCAGCGGCAAAACCACCACCCTGTACACTATTTTAAATTTGCTTAACTCCCCGAAAGTAAACATTTCCACCATTGAAGACCCGATTGAATACAGCATCCCGCACGTTAACCAAAGCCAAGTCAACCCTAAAATCGGCTACACTTTTGCCAACGGCTTGCGGGCGCTGTTGCGCCAGGACCCCAACATCATTATGGTCGGCGAAATCCGCGACAACGAAACCGCGGAAATTTCCATCCACGCCGCGCTGACCGGACATTTAGTGCTCTCCACTTTGCATACGAACGACGCCCTGACCACTTTGCCCCGCCTGCTGGAAATGAACGTACCGAGTTTTCTCGTCGCCTCCACCACTAACCTGATTATCGCCCAACGGCTGGTGCGTAAAATTTGCCGCGACTGCATCCAGAGTTACTACTTGGATAAAGACGAAATTGAACAGCTAAAAAAACAGGTTAACTTAGAAAAAATAATGGCGGTGCTGCAGGCCGAAAAGGTGGTGGCGGAATCGGAAAAAAACTTTGAAAAATTGCTTTTTTATAAAGGCAAAGGATGCAACGAATGCGGCAACACCGGCTATAAAGGCCGCACCGGAATCTACGAGACGCTCTCCATGACGCCGGAGCTTGCTAAATTAATCACCAAAGGCGTGCCGGAAACGGAGTTGCGCGCCGCCGCCGAGCAGCAAGAGATGCTGAAAATAATTGAGGACGGCTTTATCAAAGCGAAAAACGGCCTTACGACCATTGAAGAGGTGTTGAGGGTATCAAAAGAATAATTTTTCAATTTTTAATTTTATAATTTTTAAATAAATCTTAAATCTTAATTACTGCCGGCAGGCAGGTTGAAAAATTAAAAATTACAAAAATTAAAAATTTATACTTATGCTCAAGGAGGAACAATTAAAATCAACTCCTGCCGTTGCCGAACCGGCGGCGGCTAAAGCCAACCGTACTGCCGCTGACATCAACGACTGGCTTTTGCGTTTCCAGCACATTCCGGTTACGGAAAAATTATTTTTCGTGCAACATTTGGGCGTGATGATAAAAGCCGGCATCTCGCTTGCCAAAGCTCTGGAGATGCTAGGGAAACAAACGGCTAACAAACGCTTCCAAGCGGTTATCCAAAACCTCCATCAAGACGTTAACAAAGGCGGCACCTTGGCCGCGGCGCTTAAACGATACCCCGGCGTTTTTGACGAATTATTCGCTAATATGGTGGCGGCCGGGGAAGCCAGCGGCACGCTGGAAGAGGTGCTGAAAAGTATTTATCTGCAGCTCAAAAGAAATCATCAGCTAACGACTAAAATACGCGGCGCTTTAATGTACCCGATGGTTATTTTATTCGCGATGGGAACAATCGGCACGGGCGTAATGATTTTCGTGGTGCCAAAATTCATCAGCATTTTTAAGGATGCCAAAATTGAACTGCCGCTGATGACGAAACTGCTGATTGCCGCGAGCGACCTGATCGTTAATAACGGCTTGATGGCAACGGTCATCGGCCTGATTGCTTTAATTATTATTATCAAATTATCAACCTTGCCGGCGGTAAAAAGCTGGCTGCACTGGCTTTGGCTCAAACTGCCCGTTCTCGGGCCAATCGTCAAAAAAATAAATTTGGCCCGCTTCGCCCGCACGATGAGTTCTTTGCTAAAAACCGACATCAAAATCGTGGAGAGTTTTAAAATCGCCTCCACCACCGTCAATAACATCCAATATAAAAAATCTCTGCTGCAGGCGGCGGAAAAAGTTAAAAAAGGCGTGCTTATTAATCAAGTCTTAGACGACTACCCCGAACTTTACAATCACGTTATCCGGCAAATGGTAACGGTCGGCGAAGAAACGGGGGAATTGGATAAAATTTTAGAAGAAATCGCGGGTTTCTACGAAGAGGAAGTGGAGGAAATAATGAATACTTTACCGACCATCATTGAGCCGGTGATTATTTTGGCGCTGGCGGTGGTAATCGGCTTGATGGCGGTAGCCATCATTATGCCGATGTACTCGCTGACGAACGCGATATAAAAAATACGGGAATGAAAAAATTATTGTTAAATTTTTGTTTAATTATTGTTAAATTTTAATGCGACGCGATTTAAAACTTAGAATTTACAACCCTCTTGGATTTTCTCTCATCCAGCTCCTGATTGTTGTCGCCATCATTGCCGTAATGGCCGTAATCACCATCCCGGCTTTGCGTCATTATGAGCCGAGCATTAAACTCAAGGCGGAAAGTAGGCAGTTGGTTTCTGATTTGCGTTACGCCCAGCAGCTAACCGTTACCGAACAAAAAACGCACTATGTGGAAATTGATTTAATCGGCAAGCGCTACTTGGTGGTAAAACAGGAAAACCCGTCTTCCCCCTTAAAAACAGTCGGCTTAACGGAAGGAATTAATTGGCAAAGCGTAACCGGCTTTGACAACAATCGGGTAGTGTTTAATTCTTACGGCGCCGTCAGCCAAGCCGGGCAAATAATAATTGTTAACGACCAAGGAAACACTTACACGATTAACGTTAAGCCGTCGGGATATGTCCAGCTGCAGCAATAACATTAAAACACCAGAACATTAAAACATAAAAACACATAAAACATGTCTGAAGATTACAAGGAGAAGTTAAAAAGGCTGATGGATGAGTATGTAAATTTTGTATACAAAGTTACAAAAAATTTTCCCAAAGAAGAGTTGTATAGCAGTGTATCGCAGTGGCGGCGAGCCACGTTATCAATTATTTTAAACTATATTGAGGGACATGCGAGAAGGAAATCGTTAGTACAGTTGAACTTTTTTGAAACATCCTACGGTTCGCTTAAAGAATCCAAATATTTGCTTTATTTTTCTAACAAACAAAAATTTCTTAACAACGGCGATTATGGCTATGGTTTAAAATTAGCCGAAGAAATAGGGGCAATGCTTTGGACGGAAATTAACGCCTTAGAAAGAAGTTTAAAATAAAAATTGTTTTAATGTTTTTATGTTTTCATGTTTTAATGACAAAGGGTTTACCCTGATTGAAGTAATGGTAAGCATCGCCATCATTACCGGCACTTTTTTCGCGATTATCAGCGTTTTTCCCTTTAGTTTAAACATTAACCAAAAAGCGCAAAATTTAACGAGCGCCGCCTATTTAGCGCAAGCGGGCCTAGAAAAAACTTTAAGTACGGGCTACGAATCATCCGGCGTGGGTACGGTGGAAGCTAAAGCGCGGCTCTCTAACGACCCGGCGAGTTTCCTTTATCCTTTCTACCGCCAAACTATAGTAACTTATGTTGACGGCAATTTAGCCGATTCGGCAGTTGACACCGGGCTAAAAAAAATAGCGGCTACCGTTTTTTGGTACAATCCCCTAAGCGCGCAAGAACAGCAATATTCGTTGACGACGCTGCTTAGCAAAAATTAAATAAATAAAACTCTGTCCATATGGGTTTTAAAACCCAGCCTAACTCAAAATCAATTATCGGCTTTACCCTGCTGGAAGTCATCGTTAGCGTGTCTATTTTTACGCTGGTGATTCTAGTGGCTTACGAAACTTACGCTTTGGGCCAAAACATCTACCGGCGGGGCGGAGACGAAATGGAAGTTTGGCAAAACGCCCGCGCGTCTTTGGACCGCCTGACGCGGGAAGCCAGGCAGGCGGAAAGTTTAGCCACCGCTTTGCCTGAAGTTAACAACGACCCGGAGAATCCGCCCGCGAACGAACTGCAGTTTCAAGACGGCCACGACACTTCCCGCCTTACCTATCTGCGCTACTATTTGGACGGCGCTGATTTAAAATGGCAAAGGGTTGCTTACTATTTTTCCGTTCAGCCGGATTTATACGTCACTTATGACAGCCAGGACCAATTTGGCAACCCGCCCGAACAGATAATATTAGAAGAGCGCATTATCGGCGAATATTTCAGCGATTTGGATTTTTGGCGGACGAATAATTTAATCAATATTATCATTCATCTGACTAAAAACGGGCGCGAAGTAAATTTAATGACTGCGGTTTATGGCAGAAACTTATAAATTAAAAAATCAGAGCGGCATAACGCTGATCCTCACTCTGATTGTCATGGGTCTGTTATTGTTTTTAGGCACTTACTTTATTTCCTTTTCGCTGACGGATTTAAAAATTTCCCGCAGCCATGCCCAAGCCGAACAAGGATATTATTTAGCCGAAGCCGGCTTGCACGAGACGATGTATAAATTAAAAAACGACGATGCCTACCGCATTCCCTTTGAAACTGACCCGAGCTGGTCAACGACAGTGACGCGCGCTAATGTCTTTGGCACTAACGACTCATACGCCGTGAGCATCCAAAACACGAGCCAGGCGCACGCCGAATTGTCCGCCTCAAGCTCCATTGCTTTGTTCAGTTCGGAGGTGCAGCGCGTTACCCAAACCAACGTTTTTAAAGCGCTGGGACAAAGCGCCGTTCAGGATAGCGCCGGTTACGCCGACGGCAATGTTGATATTTCTTTCAGCGTGGTTAACTTCTACGACGGCAGCGCTCATTCCAACAACGACTTCAACATTAACGGCGCGAGCACGGTGCGCGTGGATAAAGACTTGAACGCGGTTCGTAATTACATCAAGTCGCAATTTTCTACCGTAACAATAACCGGCGCCATCCATTCCGCCGATAATCCGCCGGCCGCCGAACCGATTACAATGCCGGCGGTGGATTTTGATTCGGCCAGCCCTAACTCCTATAAAAACCGGGCAGTTGCTTCCGGCAGCTATTATACTTCGGCTGACTTTGAAACTTTGTTGCGCAATAACCAAAATTTAACGCTTAATAACGCCGTTACTTATGTTGAAGGAGACATCCAAATACACGGCAATCAAAATTTAACCGTCAATGGTTTGCTCGTGGTCGGCCGCGATTTAATCGTCGGCAAAGACCTTTGCTGGTGGTGGGGGTTCCTGCAGGGCCGCTGCGGCGCGAGCTCCATTACCGTCAACCATGCCGCCGGGCAGCCGTCCGGAATATTAGCGAAGCGAAAAATATATTTTGAATCTTTTTCCGGCACGATGGACCTTAACGGCGTAGTTTACGCCAACGACCAGCTTGCCGTTACCGGCATTCCTTTAGGCCTGACTTTTAACGCTCACGGCGGCTTAATCGGCCGCAAACTAACCATCACCAGCGTCTGGCGGCCGATTAACCTTTATCACGACAACGCTATTTTAACCGAAGTATTGGGCGCGACGGAGTTTTCGCCGGTAATCAACGTTGAACACTGGGAAGAAGAATACTAAACAATTACAAATTATCAATTAACAATTACGAATGGTAAACAATAAAATTCGTAATTGCCAATTCGTAATTTTTAATTGGCGATGCTATAATAACGCTATGAATCTATTAAGCTTTCCCTCAAAACATCCGGTAGGAATTGACATTTCCGATTTGTCGTTAAAATTGGTGCAGCTGCAAACTAAAAGGCATAAAATTACTCTGCAAACTTTAAGCCGGCTATCGGTGCCGGAGGGTTATATTACGGACGGCGTCATTAAAAATAAAGCGGGCGTAGCGGGACTGCTCCAACAGCTGACGAGAGAAACGATTTTGGGCAAAGTAACCAGTAAAGAGGTAATCGCCTGCCTGCCGGAAACTAAAACCTTCATCAAACTCATTGCCTTGAGCCGCGCCGAAGAAAACGTTGCCGCCGCGATTAAATCAGAAATAGAAAAAAACATCCCCTACGAGTTGGCGGAAGTAAACTATGACTGGCAAATTATCGCCAAAGACCGGCGAGAACAAAAAATATTAGTCGGCGTTATACCAAAAATAATCGCCGACAGCTACGCCGAAGTGCTGGAGGAAGCGGATTTGTTCCCGGTGGCCTTAGAAATAGAAGCCGCCGCCATTGTCCGCAGCGTGCTCCCTTTGGCGCCGGCCGCGCGCGCCACCGCTCTGATTGTAGACATTGGCGCCGCCCGGTCAAGTTTAATCGCTTACGCCGATAATACCGTGCTCTTTACCGTGAGCTTGCCCGTATCCGGCAAGAAATATACCGCCATTATTGCCCGCGAACTCAATTTGGATTTGGCTAAAGCGGAAGAGGCAAAAATCATCTGCGGCTTGGACCCAAGCGCCGCCCAAGGCATCATCGCCGCTACTTTAGCGCAAATGGGCAATGAATTGATGGCTAAAATCACTGCCGCCCTCAAATATTTAACCGCCCATTACCCCGCTTACGGTAAAGTCGGCTCCATGTATCTTTGCGGCGGCGGCGCCAATTTAAAAGGATTGTCAGATTTAATGACCCAGCGCTTAAATATCCCCACGCAAGTAAGCGACGTGTTCACTAACATCGCTCTTAGCCAAAAACAAGCCGGCAAATACTTCCAAAAAAAACTTACTACCGATAAAAAAATTACTCCCCGTTATCAATACCAACAGGATAGCTCGCCTATTTTTGCCACGGCCATCGGTTTGGCGCTGCGGGGAGTTTATCTTGCCTAAATTATGACGATAACTTTAAACCTGCTGTCCGCCGAGCAGAAAAAAAAAGTGCGGCTGCAAAAAATGAGCTCGCTGGCTAAACAATTCATGATTGCGTTGTTAGCCGCCGTTGTTTTGTTAACGGTAATTTTCGTTTTGGCTAAAATTACTCTGCGCAACAGCTTAGCCAAAGCGTCAGAAACATATTATAAAAGCAACCATACTTTCAACCTCCGCATCAATCAAACCAACGAACTGTTAAAATTCATCAAGGAAATAAAAATGAACAACCGCGCTTTGTCTCCCCTCTTGGTAGATATCGCCGCTCGCACGCCCGCTAACGTTAAATTGTCGGCGCTGGAAATAGACGCGCTTAACCAAAAGGTTGCCTTGCGCGGGCTGTCGCCCACGCGCGCCGAACTGTTGATTTTTAAAGATAATTTAAATAAATCAACTTGGTTTGAGCCGGTTGATTTGCCCGTGCAAAATTTAGCGCTCAAAACCAATATTGACTTCGTAATCAACGCCGTTTTACTGGCCAAATAATTTAACTATGAACTTCAGCTGGCTAACCAATTTAAACCGATTAATCGTCCGGCGGCGAACCAGGCTGTTCTGGGCCCTAACCTCCGTCATCATCGCTAGCTTAGCGATTTTGGTTATTTATCCGGCGCTGCGGGAAATAAAAACTACCGCCGCCGAAATAACAAAACTGAAAAACCAGCTAGAGCGGCGGCAGGCGCCGGAATACGCCCTGAAGGACATTTTAGCCAGCTACCGCCAGCATGAAGTTAAACTCGGCTCGTTAAACCGCGCCGTGATGAACAAAAGCCGGGAGCTGGAGTTTATTACCGCTTTAGAAGATATCGCGGCGCGTTATGGTTTGCAGCAAAAAATAGTAATCGGCAACTATCAAGCGCTGCCTAACAACGCTTTTAGCCAAATGCCGCTGCAACTGCAACTGACGGGAAATTTTAAAGACGAGTTGAGGTATCTGCAGGGATTGGAGCGCCTGCCGTTTTATGTTAACGTCAAACAAATAAGCCTTAATTCCATCGCCGCGCCGCCGATGCCAAGCAACGCGGACGCGGTCGCGGCAACGGCCGAAAACTTAGTTAACTTAGTAATCACTGCCGACACTTTCTGGCAGTAATCATATGGTTAAAGGAATAGCTAATTATTTGAGCGGTAAAATAGTCAAACACAGTACGGCGATTTTGTCGGTGCTGACGCTGGCGGCGTTGTTGGCGGCGCTGCTGTTTTTATACCGATACCTGTATCAGCCGATGAACACCATCGCCGACATCTATACTCTCAAAGGGCAAATAAATTTTTCCATTATTGACGACCAATTATTCAACGAAATTTATTCCGGCATCCAAACGAAAACGCAGCAGCCGTTAGCGCCCATAGATAATCTTAACTCGCCGTTCTAACTTGTTAGCGTAGTAGGAAGTAGCTTAGTAGCTGATTAGCTTTAAATATGAAAAATGATATTATACACGGTTATAAAGATTTAATAGTATGGCAACGTTCGATGGAATTAGTAGTTGCTGTTTATCAGCTGACTGATGATTTTCCAAGGCAAGAAATATACGGATTGATTTCTCAAATGAGGCGAGCGGCGGTGTCTATTCCTTCAAATATTGCGGAAGGCAGAAGAAGAGGAGGAAAAAAAGAATTCCGTCAATTTCTGCTAATTAGTTACGGATCAGGAGCCGAATTGGAAACTCAGATAGAAATCGCTAAACGTTTAAAGTTTAGCGATTCTTTAAATTTCAACAAAGTTGATGGTTTGTTGAGTGAAGTTATGAAAATGCTGAATAAAATAATTTGTTCTTTAGTTGACTAACATAATTCTGCACTGCTACTGCGCTAATAAGCTACTGCGCTAACTAGCTATTATCTCCCTCACCT
>MFFV01000050.1:17072-17745 GCA_001777995.1 Candidatus Falkowbacteria bacterium RIFCSPLOWO2_02_FULL_45_15
CATCAGGCAACCGGCGCAATGCCCTTGCAGGCGCACGCTTACCACGCCTGTTTTTTTATTAAAATCAACCAACTCTACATCGCCGCCGTCTTGCTGTAAAAAGGGGCGAATTTTATTTAGAGCTAAATTTATTTTATTGATGGTATTTTGTTTTTTCATATCTTGATTTTATAATAATTTGTTTAATCAATAAACTACTTGACACAATATACTATTTTTGCTATTTTTTATAGTCATAGCTCTTTTAATGGGATTTAAGCCCTTTAACGGCAGAAGGGTTGAAAAATACTGCCGAGGTGAGCTGCGTTCGCAGTCACCGCCATCAAGCAATCGTTCTTCGCTAGCGGTTGACGCTAGGACTGAACGAGGAGGTAGATCATGGATCCTTCCGCAGGATTATCATTAACGTTCTCTCCGGAGAAAAATGTTGTTGTCTTTACGTCCATACTCGATAGTAATTTCTGGGTGATAGGGGCAAGCGTCCCTTGGGTTGGGAAAAAAGGAAGCTGGACCGATTCCGCTTCCTTTGTGGTAGACCCTAGGGACAAAAAAGGGGTAATCGCGATTGCTACCGCAGTGAAAATTCCTCGTGGTAAATATTGCGATTCTCATGTCCAAGTATTTTTACTGCCTATCTCTTGGCAAAAAGATGGCCAAGATGATAATGGCAATC
>MFFV01000051.1 GCA_001777995.1 Candidatus Falkowbacteria bacterium RIFCSPLOWO2_02_FULL_45_15
AAATTATCAACTTCCCCTTCGGCGATTTTGCGCAAAATGCGGCGCATAATTTTTCCGGAACGCGTTTTAGGCAAAGCGGGTGCGAACTGTATTACGTCCGGCACGGCAATCGGCCCGATGACTTTGCGCACCTGCAATTTTAATTCCTGCTTTAATTCTTCGTTCTCGCTCGCGTCTTTTACCGGCGTCACGAATGCGTACAGCGCCTGCCCTTTTACTTCGTGCGGAAACGGCACTACCGCCGCTTCGGCTACGGAAGGATGACTGACGAGCGCGCTTTCCACTTCGGCCGTGCCTAAGCGGTGGCCGGACACGTTCACCACATCGTCAATTCTGCCTAACAGCCAAAAATCTCCGTCAGCGTCAACGCGGCAGCCGTCGCCGGAAAAATACAAGTTCGGATAAGTTTTAAAATAAGTATCAATAAACTTTTGCTGGTCGCCCCAAGTCGTGCGCATCATTCCGGGCCAGGGTTTTTTGATGCAGAGTTTCCCGCCTTCGTTGGGGCCGCATTCGCTGCCGTCATCGCGCAAAACAGCGGGCTCAACGCCGAAAAACGGAACTGAAGTGCTGCCGGGTTTTAAGATATGCACGCCGGGGATAGGAGTAATCATAATGCCGCCGGTTTCGGTTTGCCACCAGGTGTCTATCAGCGGACAGCGGGCGCGGCCGATATTTTCGTAGTACCAAATCCAGGCCTCCGGATTAAGCGGCTCTCCCACGGACGCGATCAGACGCAAAGTATTTAGTTTAAATTTAGCCGGCCATTCCGCGCCGAGCCGCATTAAAGCGCGAATGGCGGTCGGAGCGGTATAAAAAATCGTGACGCCGAATTTGTCGCAAATCTGCCAAAACCGGCCGGCATCCGGATAAGTCGGGATGCCTTCAAACATCATTACGGTGGCGCCGTTGGCTAACGGCCCGTATACCACATAGCTATGGCCGGTAACCCAGCCGATGTCGGCCGTGCACCAATACACGTCGTCAGTTTGTAAATTAAAAACATACTTATGCGTTAAAGCCGCCTGCAGCAGGTAGCCGCCGGCGGAATGCACGACTCCTTTGGGTTTTCCGGTTGAGCCGGAAGTGTATAAAATAAACAAATAATCTTCGGCGTTCATGCTTTCCGCCGGGCAATCGGCGGCAGCGCCAAGCATTACTTCGTGGTACCATAAGTCTCTTCCCGCCTGCATGGCGCATTCACCGGGGCCAACTTTAACGACTATTACTTTGGCAACGCTCGGCGCGCTGCCGAGCGCCTCATCCGCGGTTTTTTTTAATTCAATGATTTTGCCGCCCCGCCGGGAAATGTCGGCCGTGATTAAAACTTTGCAGCCGGAATCATTAATCCTGTCCGCCAAAGAAGCGGCGCTAAAGCCGCCGAACACTACCGAGTGAATCGCGCCGATGCGCGCGCAAGCGAGTATCGCGACCGCCGCTTCCGGCACCATCGGCAGATAAATCGCCACTCTGTCCCCCTTGCTTACGCCTTGCGCTTTTAACACGTTAGCGAATTTACAAACTTCCGCGTGCAATTCGCGGTAAGTGATTTTACGAACCTCGCCGTCGTCTTCTCCCTGCCAAATAATCGCCGTTTTGTCGGCGGTCGGCGTATTTAAGTGCCGGTCCAAACAATTAGCGCTGACATTAAGCGTCCCGTCCGCAAACCAAGTATGTTCAATAATGTTATGTTCGCTGTCCCAAACATATTTTAATCCTTGCGTCGGTTTTTTAAACCAAGTTAAACTGTCCGCCTGCTCCAGCCAAAACTTGTCCGGCTCCTTGATAGAGCGCTGGTACATCGCTTGATATTGCGTTAGATCCTTAAGATAAAAATTCGCTTCCGTCGGCGGAAACTTTCTTTGTTCGCTTAAAAGCGACTTAATGCTGTTTGGTTGTGGGGGCATAGTTTTTTTTCTTTTACTGCCGTCTTTAATTTCGCGTCCCGGCTCCCTAGATAGAAGATTGACTCTTCACCAGTCGCGGCAAATTCACGGGGCGGTCAATATATTTGATAATATAGCAAAATAGCGATTAAGGCAAGTAAAAAAACACCGCCGTCCTCGGGGAGACGGCGGCGGGGATAGTCCATGATAAAATTAATGCTAAGAATTAACAACGCCCATTTTTTTATTTTCTCGTAAAACTTTCCAATAGTTTGGATCGTTAATTCTATTGTTGATGACTGTTTTTATGGAATATGTATTTCTTTTGGCCTCTGGTTTTTTGTTGCCATTCATCCCTTTTTGGTAAATAATTTCAAATTTATCATTGCCATTAAATAATGGCTTCTTATTAACACCAACTTTTTGTTTGATAATTGGCAAATATTCATTATTAATCTCAAAACCAATGGAATTTCTTTCGAGCTCTATAGCTACTTTCATAGTTGTCCCACTCCCCAAGAATGGATCTAATACTATCTCTCCCACAAAACTAAACATCTTAATAAGGCGCCTGGGTAACTCTTCCGGAAACATTGCTAGATGCCCTCCGTTTTGCTTCTCGCCAGCAAAATTCCAATGACCGGTAAAATATTTTCTCCACTCTTCTTTCGTCAATACCGACTTGTCTTTAATCGCTGGCGGAACATTATTGGGAGCTGTCCCTAATTTTTTAAACAGCAAGATAAATTCGTAATCAATTTCAATAATGCCATTTCTAGGGTACGGAAAAGAACCCATTACTGATGCGCCACCGGTAGTATTCATCGTCGTTTTTTTTTGCCAAATAACGGCGCCCATGTAATCGAACCCGATTGCTTCGCAAAATTTTGTTATTTCCGTTCTAATTGGTATTACTTTATATCGTCCATAGGTTACCGCCCGGGCAAATTGGTCGCCAATATTTATGCAAAGCCGGCATCCCGGTTGTAAAACTCTATAAGATTCTCCCCAAACCTTATTTAAATTATTAATATACTCCTCATACGAATCATTAAAGCCAATCTGCTTTTCATCCCCATAATCTTTAATCTGCCAATAAGGCGGAGAAGTTACAATAAGA
Organism: Candidatus Falkowbacteria bacterium RIFCSPLOWO2_02_FULL_45_15; assembly: GCA_001777995.1. GTDB lineage: Bacteria > Patescibacteriota > Patescibacteriia > Patescibacteriales > XYC2-FULL-47-12 > 2-12-FULL-45-10. The sequence continues at coordinate 3,007 of MFFV01000051.1, forward strand.
TGAACGGACTTATCTTCAACATCAGACATGTTGCGTGAGTCACCGATGATAATTTTGTGATTTGTGGCCATAATTATAATTTTAAAATTTCGTCCGCTTCAATCTCCAGTCCTGATTTAGTTTTGTTGTAAAAAATTATTTTTGCTTTTATTTCTTCTTTTAAAGCATTTTTTGTTTTATAAGTCATTGGCTTTATGGACACCGGAATACTTCCGATAAACCCATCTATGCCTTGCGATTCTTCTTTAGGATTAGCCAATCTATAACTAACATTTTTTAGTGAAGCAACTTTTTTTAAAATGGCTTCCTGAAATTTTAAGCCGATAAATGTTTTTTCCAGCACTAATTCCTCAACCCATTTTTTAATCATCTCCTTATTAACTGATTGAATAGCGCTTTTTAAATTACCGACCATCTCGTTTATTTTGTCTGTTGCGTTGGCAATAGTTTTTGGGTATTTCCCTAAATACCATTTTTTCCAGCCATCATAGGTTTTTTCCGGACATTCTTTAATCAGTTCGGATAGTTGACCAACTACCCGGGGTCTTGTGCCTTGAGAATTTTGATTAGCTAAATTAATTATTTGAGTTGTATATTTAGGAAAATCTTTAACTTCGCCAATTAACTCTTTAATTAACTCTGCATTTTTAATCTTAAGCATAAAATAAAATTAGCTGTGTTTATTTTAACAAAATTTAGCTAAAATAGCAAAAGATTAATATAATTATTTTCTTATCGCTGCCTTTGCCGCCCCTTGCTTTAATATAACCAACGTCCTTATTAAAATCACCTTCTGTTTATCTTCTATCTACGAACACGCCAAAAGCGTTAAAAGATGACAGTTATATCCCTCTCGCTTCGGCCGCGTCGTCGGTAGTTACTTTTTCCCGCTTGGCTTTAGAGCGGATACTGCGGATAAAATTCATTAATTCTTCCGAACGCATTACCCAGCACATCAGGATAAATATGCCTAAGCCAAAAATGCCGGCAACCGCCGCCTGCGTCAACACGCCCCAAAAGCGGTGCATGTCAACCAACGCGGAACTGCCGATAATGAGTTTCATCGCCTGTACGGCCAAGCCGGCGCCGATGCTCGCGGCGGAAATTTTTAAAGTTGAATATAAAACGTTCCATTCGTCCAGCTCCCCTATTTCCACTTTTAAAATCAGCCAGAGCAAAGCGAAGTTAAAGATGGTAGAAAGAGAAAACGCCAGCGCGAGGCCGGCAATTCCCAAGCGCTGCCCGAGCCACCAGCTTAAAATAATGTTGACGACGCTCGCGCCCAAACCCGCCCAAAAAGGCGTTAAGCTGTTTTTGCGCGCGTAAAACATCCGCGTCAGGAGAGGCAACGCCGCCTGCGCGAACAAACTTAAACTAAAAAAAGTCAAAGTGTTCATCGTTAAAATCGTGTCTTCCCAGTCAAACTGGCCGCTGCCGAAAATCAAACGGATGATTTGCACGCGCAAAGTTAAAATCAAAACGGTTGCCGGCAAAATAAAAAAAATAATCTGGCGCAGGACTTTGGAAAAATTTTTAACGAGCGCCGCCTGGCTGCCGGCTAATTCGGCGAGCGTGGGAAAAGCCGCGACGGCGAAAGAAATGCCAAAAATTCCGACCGGAAACGATTGCAAGTTGTTCGCGAGGTTAAACACCGCCAGACTGCCGGCCGCGAGCAAAGAAGCGATGATTGTCACTACCACTAAATTAATTTGGTTAATCGCTAACGCCAGCGTCCGCGGCACCATCATTTTGATAATTTGGCGCACCTGATGATTGCGCCAGTCAAATACCGGATAATACCGGTAGCCGAGAGAAAAAGTCGTCGGCACCTGGATTAAAAAATGAAGCAACGCGCCCAAAACGACGCCGTAAGCCAAACCGTAAATTCCCCAGACGGGGACAAAATACAACGCGCCGATGATGATGCCGATGTTATACATAATCGGCGCGAGCGAATAGACGAAAAAACGCTTAAACGACTGCAAGATTCCGCCAAACACCGAGCTTAACCCCAAAAAAAACGGGGATAAAAACATAATGCGGGTTAAAGCGATAGTAAGTTCTTGTTTTTCCCCGCTAAAGCCGGGAGTAATCAGCCGCGTCAGTTCGGGGGCAAAAAAAATAAAAGCGGCCGAAACGACAATCAGCAGAGCGCCGAGCAGGTTAATTACCGCGTTCGCCACATACCAGGATTCTTCTTGGCTGGCATCGCCGCGGCGGAATATTTTTTTCAGCAGCGACTGCCGCCGGCAGAGCGCCGTAAAAACGGGAATAAAGCCGGCCGAAAGCGCCCCTAAAACCAACAGATTAAAAACTAAATCGGGGATGCGGAAAGCGGCGTAATAAATATCCAGCGTGTCGCCGGCGCCGAATTCGCCGGCTAAAATCCGGTCGCGGAAAATGCCTAACAGGCGGCTCGCCATCGAAGCCGCCGCCACGATTATCGCCGCCGAAGTGATGGAATTTATTTTGGAGTTGAAAAGTTTAGTTATCATTACTCCTACTAATTACTAATCTTTTTTACTGTCATTCCCGTTGCTGTCATTCCCGCAAAAGCCATGCCTACCGGCAGGCAGGCGGGAATCCCGTGAACAGTAGTACAACGCAATGAGATCCCCGCCTCCGCGGGGATGACAAAAAAAACAGGGACGGAAAAAATATTAATTACTAAAATATTTTCTGGAATAAACTCAAAAACTTGTCGGAAAATTTAAACACGTCTTTAAAAGTAACTATCACTACGAGCAGCATCAATAAGGCAAAGCCGATGTTATGAATAATTGCCTCAACTTTTTCCGGCACTGCCCGGCCGCGCAATTTTTCAATCAATAAAAACAGCACTCTGCCCCCGTCCAGCGCCGGAAAAGGGGCGTAGTTAATCACGGCTAAGTTAATTGAAAGTACGGCCGCGAACTGCAGCATGTAAACAAAGCCCAGGTTTACCACCTGCCCGGTCATCACGGCAATTCCAACCGGGCCCGACAACTCGGCGGCGATGGGGTGCCCGACAAATAAATCCTTAATAATCAGTACGAAAGCAACGATGATGTACCAACTCATAATCAGCGTTGATTTTATCCCTTCCCAAACCGCCTGATACCAGGGATAGCTGACGATGCCGGTTTCGGCTACCGCGATGCCAATTCCGACTTTGCCGCCGTCGGACATTAGTTGCGGCGTGATCTCTAACCGCAATTCTTCCTGCCCCCGCTTTATTTGATATTGTAACTTTTGACCGGCGCGCGCGCTGACCAAGCCGCTTAACTCCTGGTAAGTGCGGACCGGCTGGCCGTTGAGAGCGATAACGCTGTCCCCCATTTTTAAACCCGCCGCTTGGGCGGGCGAATCAGGCAGTACTTGGATTATCTGCAAATTTCTTTGGGCAACGTTAGCGCCGCCGCTAACGTTGTCCAACGCCTGCGGCAAGCCCGCCATAAAACCAACGGCTAAAAATACGGCCGCCGTCACTAGATTCATCGCTACTCCGGCCGATAATATTACCGCCCGCCGCCAAATCGGCTGGTTAGCTAAGCTGTCTTTATCGCCGCGACTTTCGCCCTGCTCCCCTTTTATTTTTACAAAACCGCCCAGCGGCAGCCAATTTAAAGAATAAATCGTGCCGCTTGAGTCAGCCACTTCCCGGCTGCCCCAGACAAACTTCCATTTATTCTCCAATGATTTGTATATTCCGGCCAAGCGCGGCGGAAAACCAAAACCAAACTCCTCGGCTTTAACGCCAAAAAAACGCGCCGTGACAAAATGCCCCAATTCGTGCACGAACACTAATATGGAAAGCAAAATTATGAAAATGATTATAGTTATAAACATAAAAATTTGTATGAACTTTTAAATCGTCATTATCTCTTTCTCCTTCTTCTCCCTTAACTTCTGCAGTTCATCGTTATGCTTTTTAATTTCTTCTTCCATCTCTTTTAAATTTCTAAATTTATCGTCTTCGGAAATGGCTTTGTTTTTTTCCGCCTCCTCAATGCCGGCCTTAATTTTATCGCGCGCCTGCCGAACGCTTACTTTAGCATGCTCTAATTTTTCATTCAACTTTTTAACCCGCTCCCGCCGGTCTTCTTCGGTCGGCTGCGGAATGGTGATTCTGATTTTATCGCCTTCGTTAACCGGGTTGACGCCTAATTCCGCCGCGGCAATCGCTTTTTCTATTTCTTTTAAAATGTTTTTATCCCAAGCCGTAACGGTTAAGCAGCGGGCGTCAACCACGCTGATGTTGCCTACTTGCATCAGGGGCACTTTGGCGCCGTAAGCCTCAACCAAAACGCCGTCCAGCATCGCCGGGTTCGCCCGGCCGGTGCGGATAGCGGCGATGTCTTTTTGAAAAAATTCTATCGCCTGCTTTAACTCGCTTTGGCGCTGCTGAAGATATTGGTTCATATTTTTAATTATTATTTCTTTGTTTCTATCAACATTGCCCCTAAATAAATTATTTCCGGATTATCCGGGTCAGCCGTTAAAATTACGCCGGCGCGGCTCGTGGGCAGCTTTTTTGAAGTCCAGGTTTTGCCGCCGTCTTGGGTCCAGCCTAACGAGGTGTTGGTAACGTAATAGATGCGCTCCTTATCTCGGGGATAAATGGCGATGGCGTTAATCGCGGTTTTGTCAGCCGGCGGCACGAGCGTGATGGCGTTCCAGCGCTCGCCGTTGTTAACGGTGCGTATTAAACCGGCTTTAGTGGCGATAATGACCGTATTGCTGTCGTTAAGCGCCAGCGCCATATCGGTAATTCTTACCGCGTCGGAGGCGTTAATCTGGCTTAACTGCTCAATGTATCCGACCCAGCTTTTGCCGCGATCAACGCTGCGATAAACTCCGCTGCCTAAAGTAGCCGCCCATAAAATATTGGGGTTGCCGCGATTGATTAAAATCTTAACGACCGAATTAGCGGCCGCCGCTTGGGCGTCGCTAAATCGCTTTAAAGTAGTCCAAGACTGCCCGTAATCCACGCTCGCGATTACTTCTCCCCGCGAAGTGCCGGCGTAAATTATTTTTTCCTCCCGCGGGTCAGCCGTTAAACTATAAATTCTTACTTTCGGCTCATTATCAAAATAAGTTTCCTGCCAAGAACGGCTGCAATCGCTGGATTTAAATATCCGATTTTCGCTGGCCGCGTAAATTAAACATTTGTTCTGCGGGCTGACCGCGATATCGGTGATGTAGCGTTTGCCCAAAGTTTTGGCTACCGTCCAGCTCGCGCCCGCGTCATAAGAATAAAACAAGCCGTCGCTGTCGGTTCCGGCATAAACGGCATTTTTGTCTTGCGGGTCAAGCGCCAGCGCCACTACATTAAGCTTATTAAAATTTAAAGGCTGACCGCTAACGGTAGCGACCAGCGTTTGCTGCCGCCAACTGCCGCCGCCGTTGACGCTTTTAAAAACGCCGCCGTCAGTGACGGATTTGCCGTTGCCTGAACTTTGGAAAGTAATGGAGCAACCGGAAGTTGCTATGGCAATTAAGAATAAAATTGTGATAAAGCTGATTCTTTTAAAATTTGGCATAAAATAAACAGTTATAAATTCTAATTACTAATTGACCTAATTTCTAATGAAACCCCAATGCCATAATGTCCAATGCCTAAAAGCTATGAACTTTGGTCATTAGAAAATTGGGAATTGATTAGGTTAATTAGAAATTAGGAATTAGAAATTTTATTTAAATTATATTTGCAGACTAACGTTTTCCAGCACTAAGCGAGGGTTAACGTTGGCGGCGATATGCTTCAGGCCTTGCTCCAGCGCTTGCCGGGCAGAGAGCAATTTATTTAAAGGCAGCTTAATTTGCTTTAACTCATCCAGCGCCACCTCGTTAGCCACGAATTCCTCTATCGGGAAGCTAAGGAGCAATAAATCTCGGATGACCGTTTGCCAAATGGCTAAAATGCCGGCGGCTTTAGCGCGGGCGGCAACGGCTTCGCCGGAATTAGCCGTTAGCTCCCCTGCCAGCCGCAACCGCTCGCCGGGGCTTGAGGCCAGTATTTTTAAGCAGCCGTGAATTATTTTTTCCCGTTCCGAAAAAAATTCCGGATTGCCCAACAGTTTGGCGGCGAGCGCCGGCCGGCCGGCGGAGATGCGCGCTATCGTTTTCGCTTGATGCCGCGATGCCTGATGTTCGTTAACCAGATAGTCGTATACCTGTTCGCGGGCGGCCGGACGAAACAACAGAATTTGCCCCCGGGAAACTATCGTCGGCGGCAGTTGGTCTAAAGACGCCGTCAATAAAATTATCACTACGCCCGGCTTTGGCTCCTCTAAAGTTTTTAACAAAGCGTTAGCCGCCTCCAAACTTAAACTGGCCGCGTCCTTAATGATGCCGATTTTATAACGGCTGTTAAAAGCGCCTAAGTTCATCAGCCGGATAAAGCCGCGGATTTGCTCAATGGAAATGTTTTGTTTATCGTCTAAGCGCTGCTGGACGGTAATATCGCTGTGGCTGCCTTTAACGGCCTGCCGGCAATTACTGCATTCCCCGCACGGCAATCCCCCTTTGCCTTCCCAAAAATTATTGCATAACAGCGAAGCGGCAAAATGCTGCGCCAGTTTTCCTTTTCCCAAATCCTCAATGCCGGCAAAAATGTAAAAATGGGAAACTCGCTGGTTTAAAATGCTCTCCTGCAAAAATTCAATAATATGGCGGTTGCCGAAAAAAGGCCAGTTAAATTCAAATTTTCTCCCGTCGCTCATATAAAAAAAGTATAGCAGACGCCGGATAAAAATTCAACGCTAAAAATAAAAGAGGCCGCCGAACGACCTCTTACAACTCTAAAGAACAAAAAGCAGCTTCGCTACCTTACGGCAGTGATTATCCGCCGAAAGCAAAGCAGCCAGCGCCAAGTGTATACCGCTTCGCTTATGGCATACGGCAACATGGACAGATTCCAACGCCAGCTGCGCCACGGATGCCACAGCTGCAACAAATTCCACTTCTGGCGCCCATATTTAATCCAAAACGAATTGAGCCAGCGGCGATTCATCGGTTGCCAAAATGTCCGCGCGAACCAATCGCTCACCCCGCGCAATTCGCCGGTTAAGTATTGCTGGCGCTCCGTCAAGTACGGCACTACTTCCACCTCGTAAAAAACGTGCTGGAAGACATAAAACTCTTTCAAAAAACATCCGACATAGCGCAAGTGCCGCCAAATTTCACTGCCAACATGCTGCCACCACGATACCGGACAGGCATTTGGCCGGCGATCAGTCCAAGGGCGCAAACGGTACAAACCAGCCACCATCGGGTGCGAGCATTCAGTAAATGCCGCCCAACGATACCAAATGTAATTTTTCATCAGGCACAACCGCGTATGGCGATTATGGTGGCGTTGCAACATCATCGCCATATTGCCCGCCGAGTATATCTGTTTCCAAGCGCGGTGATAGGTATTTAACCATTCGGCACGCGTCATCGGAATTACGCCAACGGCAGCCTGATGATCGCAGGCTGGTTGAAATGAATCATATCCGTTAAAGTCTTCGTCCATAGACACGCCGGCGCAGTGGGCGCGAACATGATCTTCGCTGCCGGGTAGAGGCGTAAGCATAAAAAGCGATACTTGATCGGCACCCAAAGCGGTTAATTGCTCAATGTCAGCCGCCACGGAAGCTGGCGTGTCGTAGGGAAAACCAACGATGTATCCGGCGTGTACGCCAATCCCCAGTTCTCGACATCGCCTCCATAGCTCTTCGTAAGTTTCAACGTGATTTTGATTTTTTCTCGCGCTTTTCAGGTTTTTTTTATTCATGGATTCAACGCCCATAAATATTTGCGTGCAGCCGGCGGCGGCGGCTTTTTCCAGAAATCTCGGCTCATCGCCGCAGTGCAAATCCGCCTCCAGCATAAAGCTGATTTTATGTCCGTCCTGCCGCAACGAAATCAACCCATCCAAAATAATTTCCCATTCCGGATTACGGACGAAGTTGTCGTCCGTAAAAAAGAATGACGCCTGACCGTATAGTTCGCACTGTTCGCGCACAAAGGCGATAATTGCCTGTGGATTACGCCAGCGCGGATCGCGCCCCTGCACATTAATAATCGTACAAAAAGTGCAGGGATGCGGACAACCGCGTCCGGTATCTATAGTCGTGAGCCGCGTAGCGAATTTTTGAACATAAGCGGGCAGGTGACGCGGCAGGGGCACATCAATGAGCTTTGGCCGACCGCCCAGGTAAAGCGCCTGCGGCTGACCGCGCATAATATCCCCAAGCACTTCCGGCCACTTTTCTTCCGCCTCGCCGCTAAAAACAATTACGCCGCTATCCATGAGCTGCTGCACTTCCGGCGGCATAATATGCGGGCAAGGCACTTTCGGCCGGCTGATATCTCCAGCGGAAATGCCTTCATGCAAAGTAGCAATGGAGCCGCTCACATGAAAACCGCCGATGACGCAAGTCGCGCCTAAGTTTTGCCATCTGGCGATCAGGTCGCAGGCGCGAGGAAATTGGCGCGTCTGCACGCCGACTAACCCCACGACGAGCTTGGTTCCGGACCGCTGCTTAAGAAAGCGCCGTTCCAATTCTTTTAGTTCACGCGCGTCTGAACACAAACCGTCTTCCAGCATATGCACTTCAGTAGTTAATTTCTGGCCGGACGGCGATTGCATATCTTGAAGCGCGGCGCGAGTCAAAGTGTCCATCACCACCAAACTGTTTGAGGGCAGTACGCCCAACGCGTAGCGATTAACGTAACCTTCCGGGTCA
>MFFV01000052.1 GCA_001777995.1 Candidatus Falkowbacteria bacterium RIFCSPLOWO2_02_FULL_45_15
TGGGGAAACACCGAGGCGGCTTACGACGTGTTAACCTGCGATAAATGTTCCGGGCACACCGCCGCATCCGTAACCGACGCCATCACCGAAAGTTATAATCGCAACCAAACCGATGAATTTATGGAGCCGTATGTTATCGTTAAGCACGGCCGCCGTTTGCCGCCGGTGGGCGACAACGACGCTTTGATTTTTTTTAACTTACGTTCCGACCGCGCCCGCCAAATTACCAAAGCTTTCGTGCAGAAAGAGTTTGAGCGGATGAATCCGGGAGCGTTCAGGCGTAAAAACATCCCGCGTAATCTTTTGTTCGTGGCGATGACGGATTTTGGGCCGGATTTAGACAGCGTTATTTCGGCTTATCCCAGCATTGACCTCAAAGCAACGCTGCCGATGCGGTTGCGTCATTTGCGCCAATGGTACGTCGCCGAAGCCGAAAAATACGCTCACGTCACTTATTTTTTTAACGGCGGGTATGCGGACACGGTGGCGGGCGAACAGCGCGTGATCGTGCGTTCGCCGGACGTTAAATCTTACGATGAAACGCCGGCGATGAGTTCCGGAAAAATTACCGATATCGTGCTGGGACACATGCGCGAGCGGAACTTTGATTTTTTAGCCGTTAATTACGCTTGCCCGGACATGATCGCGCATACGGGAAATTTAGCCGCTGGCGTTACCGCGGCGGCCGTAACAGACGCTTACCTTGGCCGGATCATTAAAGAGGCGACTAAAAATAATTTGCGGGTAATTATCACCGCCGACCACGGTAACTTGGAAGGGATGATAAATTTACAAACCGGGGAAATAGACACGGAGCATTCAACCTCGCTGGTGCCTTTCATTCTGTTTAACCGGGAGCTGAAAGGCAAAAAAAATTTATTGCGCTCAAAGGGGATTTTAGGCGACATTGCCCCGACCATTTTACAACTTTTTAATTTAAAGCAACCCAAAGAAATGACGGGCAAGAGCCTGTTTAAAAAACCATAAAATAATAAATCCAAACACCTTCACCGCCGGGTATTAAACCCCAACACCAATTTTGGTGTAGGGGTAAACCCTGCGGGAAGATCCACACTTTCCATTCATCCCCCACACCAAAATTTGGTGTGGGGGTATTCTGGAAGGTGTCTGGATAAAACAAGACAACAAGCAGAAGAATAACGAAATTCTAAAGCGCCTTTGTTTTTTTGTTTTATGCTAATAATCTATGAATAAGGAACAAAAACAAATTAGACCTAAACCGGTTGTGTTGTGCGTCCTGGACGGCTGGGGCATTGCCCCGCCTTACGCCGGCAACGCTATTTCCTTAGCCAAGCTGCCCAATTTTAACCAAATTGTCGCCCACTATCCGGTAATGGCTTTAAGCGCGGCGGGCGAAGCCGTGGGGTTGCCTTGGGGAGAAATAGGCAACAGCGAGGTGGGGCATTTAAATTTAGGCGCGGGGCGCATCGTTTATCAAGATTTGCCGCGCATCAATAAAGCCATTAGTGACAACAGTTTTTTTTCCAATGTTGCGTTATCAGGCGCCATCCGGCACGCGCAGAGCCGCCAGTCTAAACTGCACCTGATGGGATTAATTTCCCGGGGAGGCGTGCACGCGGCGATCGAACACCTAATCGCCCTACTGGCGTTTGCCAAGCAAGCCGGGCTGGCGCAAGTTTATCTGCATCTTTTTTTAGACGGACGAGATATGCCGTTTAACTCCGGCCGGCAGCTGGTAGCCGATGTCGTCAAAAGCATAGCGGAACATAAAATCGGCGTCATTGCTTCCTTAGCCGGGCGCTTTTACGCGATGGATCGAGACAGTAACTGGGAGAGAGTAGCCCTGGCGTACGCGGCCATCGCCGCCGGGGAAGCCAAGAAATCTTTCGCTGACGCTTTGGAGGCGATTGATTATTATTACGCTAAAAAAATTTACGATGAAGAACTTATCCCGACGGTTATCACTAAAGACGGCGAGCCGGTAGCAACCGTTAAAGACGGCGACGCCGCGATATTTTTTAATTTTCGGGCCGATCGGGCGCGGCAACTGACTAAAGCCTTCGTTTTGCCCGGATTTAATAAATTTGCCAAGCAGCCAGATTATCGTGATTTATGTTTCGTCACCCTGACCGAGTATGAAAAAAATTTGCCGGTCGCGGTCGCTTTCCCGCCGCAAGCGATAACCAATACCTTAGGCGAGGCGCTGGCGGAAGCCGGGCTAAAGCAGTTGCGTTTGGCCGAAACCGAAAAGTACGCTCATGTCACTTATTTTTTTAACGGCGGAAAAGAAGCGGCTTATCCCGGAGAAGAAAGAGTGGTTATGCCTTCGCCGCATATCGCCTCCTATGCGGCGGAACCAAAAATGTCAGCGCCCGTAGTGACGGCGCGGCTGATTAAAGAAGTAAATAAAGACAACTATGATTTTATTTTAGTTAATTACGCCAACGCCGACATGGTCGGGCATACCGGCAATATGGACGCTACGATAGCCGCGCTGGAATGTTTAGATAAAATTTTAGGCGAAATCGTTGACCTTATTCTAGCGCGCCAAGGCGTGATGATTATTACCGCCGACCACGGCAACGCGGAAGAGTTGTTTAATATGCAGACCGGCTCAATTAACAAAGAGCATTCTACCAGTCCGGTGCCTTTCATTATTGTCGGCCAAGAATATGAAGGTAAAAGTTTGAGCTCGGGAGACATCGCCGGCGCGGACTTGAGCCTGCTAAAAATTCAAGGCATTTTAGCGGATGTGGCGCCGACTATTTTAAAAATTATGAATTTACCGCCGCCCCAGGAAATGACCGGCCGAGCTTTAATATAAATTCAAACTGGCGACATATCCAATCACGCTGACTATTACCCCAATGATGCCGCCGGCGAGCGCCTGCAGAGACGTGTGCCCGATTTTTTCAATCAAACGAGGATAGCGCTCGTCTAACAGGTCGTCTTCTTTCAAGTCTTTGACTAAAGTATTGAGCATTTTTCCGTGTCTGCCCAAATATTGCCGCAGCCCGATGGCGTCTCTGATGATTAAAAAGGAAAAAATAAAAGCAAAACCAAACAGGGGAGAGCCCCATCCTTCTTGCAGGCCGATAATGGTCGCTAACGACACCACCATCGCCACATGGCTGGAAGGCATGCCCGCATAGGCGACTAAATTTTTTAAATCAAATCGCATTTTATTAGTTTGGATGAAAAATTTCATCAGCTGCGCCAATAAAGCGGCCAGCAACGGCAAGATAACGATATTTAGCATAAACTATGTTAATTAATTATTTAGTCATTTTAATTTTAAGCTTAGTGCAGGGTTTGAGCGAATTTTTGCCCGTGTCTTCTTCCGGGCATTTAATACTTTTGCACGAAGCGTTGCCGGCATTGCCGCTCAATAATTTGGCTTTTGACGTGGTGTTGCACATAGCTTCCGCCTTGGCGGTGATAATTTTTTTTCGCAACGACTTTAAGGAAATTTTAGTCGGCTGCTGGCGGGGCTTGGTTAAAAGAAAAAAAAACGAGCCCGCCCGTTTAGCCGGGCTGATGGTTATCGCCACCTTGCCCGCCGCGTTGCTGGGCTATTGGCTGGAAACTTTAGTAGAACAGGTATTGCGCTCTAGTATAATCGTTACGGCCGCTTTGGTCGCGGGAGGAATTTTATTTTTAATTACCGAACGGCTGGCTAGGCAACGGGATGACTTAACTAAATTAAATTGGCGGCAGTCGCTCTTGATCGGCGGCGCGCAAGCTCTCGCTTTAATTCCCGGCGTTTCCCGCTCCGGCATCACTATTATAGCAGGGATGCTGTTTAAATTAAACAGGGGAGAGGCGGCGCGCTTCTCCTTTTTATTGGCGGTGCCGATTATTTTAGGGGCGAACATAAAAGAAGCCCCGGTTATTTTAACCGCGGTTTCCAGAGACGAGCTATTTAGTTTTGGGTTAGGATTTTTTATGACATTTGTTTTTTCTTATTTTACCATTAAATATTTTATTGCTTTTGTCCGTAAGCATTCTTTGGATATTTTTGCTTATTATCGCTTTGCCTTGGCGGCGGTCATATTATTATTGTGGTTTAGCCAGTAAGCGCAATTTTTTATAGAGTCTGGAAAAATATAAAGCATAGCCGTACGCGAGCACGATTAGTAACATTAGGGACATGTATAAAATCATCATTTGCGCTGCCCCAAGCAGATAACTGATTAAGGCAGTTTTATTTTTAATTAACGCTTCCGGCAGTTCAATTTGTTTTCCTAAAGACGCCGGCCGGTAATCGGCGTCCGGCGCGATGTTATTTAAATATTGTTCCGCTAAGTTAGAAGTAATAAGTTGGGCGGGGTTAAGGATGGCGGTGGAGCTGTTTTGTTTTTCTAAAGTGTCGGGAACTAACTGTTCCGCCAAAACCGGCGGGGCGCCAAATAACTCAACTACCAAAGTTTCTTCTTCTCCCTGCCAATCAGCGGTCTGCACGGCGACGCCGATTTCCCGATAGTCTTGATGCAAAATGTTTTTTTTGTGAGTAGGCGAGGCGAGCCAGGCGTTAAGCAGCGGCTCGCTCGCGGTAAAATTAATGGCTAAATTTTCGCCCACGATTGCGTATTGATACCCTTGCTCTTTTATCCATTGAGAAAATTTTTTATCGCCGAAATTATGGGAAAACTTTTGCGCGGCAAAGATGGCTTGCGCTTTTTGTTCCGCCGCCTTGGCTAAGGCAGGGTTCGGCGTTAATTCCGGCAGATTGTATTTTGCCCTGGCTTGATTAGTTAAGGCGATTATTTTATCCGCGGTAATGGCGGAAGCATAGGCGACATTCGCTCTTCCTAAAGAAGCCATCGGGCTGGGCGGGGAAGGCAATAAAAAAATCCCTATTATCAATAAGACAAGTAGAGATTTGCCAATATAATAAAAAATGGATTGTTTGCCTCCTTTGGTATTACGCATTTTGTTTTTGTTTTGCGCCCTTATTTTGAGAGCGGTTGATTTTTTTACGAATTTAACTGGCCGTTAAACTCATCTAAATATAATTATATCATAGAAATTAACAGAAAGCAAGGGGAAAACTAAACATTAAAACATGAAAACATTAAAACACCGAAACAAAAAACACGCATTAGAATTTATAATTAACCTAATTATTCTAAACAATGACCACTGTCTAATGAATCAATGACTAATTGATTGTCTTTAGACATTAGACATCTGTTAATTGGGGTTTATGCAGGTTAATTAGGTCAATCATAATAATTAGAAATTTTATTTGATGGTTAGTGTTTTAATTATTCCCTCGCTTTGATGTCTTTAACAATAATCTGATGTCTAATGTTTTTTACGTCCGGTGACATTCCATTGCTCTTTACTCAAAGTGTTGCGCTGATGTTAATAGGTCAGCCATAATGAAAAAATATTTGCGTGCTTAAATGTTTTAATAATTTTGCGCCGTAATGTTTTAATTCCCCAAAGAACAAATTGTTCCGAGTTAAAATTTAATCAAAATTAAAATTTTTCTTAGCTTGGTATCACTAAGACCAAGCAGTGCTTGCCATAATCATTGAGTAGTGATAAACTGACGAGACATAAAAACATAAAAACACCAGAGCATAACAACGCCAAAAAATAAAGTTTTGTTTTAATGTTTTACCCTATGTAGTATATAAAGCTACTACACGGGGTGAATGCTTTAATGTTTTATTGATTATGAAATTAGTAATTTTAGCCGGCGGCTCGGGCACGCGCTTGTGGCCGCTGTCGCGCCATCGCCATCCCAAACAAATTCACCCCATCATCGGCGACCAAACCTTGCTGCAAAAAACTTACCAGCGTTTACGCCAAGGCTTTGCCGCGCAAGATATTTATGTGGTGACGGGAAAAGATTATTTGGAAACCGTTTCTCAACAATTGCCCGAATTGCCAGCGAGCCAGATTATTAGCGAACCCTGCAAACGCGACACCGCCGCGGCGATTGGATTAGCGGCGACTTGGTTTTATTTCCGTAATCCGCAGGAAATTATCGCGACCGTGCATGCCGATCATTTTATTGATAAAGAAGACGAGTATTTGCGCCTGTTGCGCTTAGCCGAGTCAGTCGTTAAACAGCATCCGGATAAAGGAGTGCTAATAGGCGTTAAGCCGACTTATCCGGAAACCGGTTACGGTTACATTAAAATGAACAGCCAATTTTTTTCTTTAGGCGAACAAAAAGTTTTTTTGGTGGAAAGTTTCGTGGAAAAGCCGGATTTAACAACGGCGCGGAAATACGTAAGCCAGTGGCAATATCTTTGGAACCCCGGTTATTTTATTTGGCGAGTGGATACTTTACTCCGGCAATACCGGCGGTGGTTGCCGGAGCAATATCAGGCGTTCGTTAAAATTAATCGCGCTTTGGGCACCGCCCAAGAGTCAAAGGTAATCGCGCGCGAATTCGCCGGCATTAAGCCAGTCGCCTTTGACTATGGCATTTTAGAATCAGCGCAAAATTTGGTAGTTTTGCCGGCCGATTTTGTTTTTATTGATATCGGCAATTGGCGCACGGTTAAAGACGTTTTAACCAGCACCGGCGCGGCCACTAATAAAGGGGAGGTCATTTCATTAGACAGCGCCAATAATTTAATTTATAATTTTAGCAAGCGGCCGGTAGCCTGCGTCGGCGTGCGCGACATGATAGTAGTCGCTACTGACGATGTTACCCTCATCTGCCACGAAGAAAGCGCGCAAGAGGTTAAAACCATAGTGCAAAAATTAAAAGAAACGGGGAAGGAAGAATACTTATAGAAATAATGTATGTTTCAGAAATTAACAACATATTTAGGAATACTATTGTCGTTAGCGGTGTTATTAACCGCCGCTCTCTATCTTATCGTTTGGCGGGGGATTAACGAGCCGATGCAGGCGGCGAGCGCCGAAGTTAATTTTTTAATTGAACCCGGGCAAGGGGTTAGAACTATCGGCGCTAATCTAGCGGCCGCCGGGCTTATCCGCCGGCCGTTTTATTTTTATTGGTACGTGGCTTTTAAAAGAATTGATAAAAATTTGCAGGCCGGAGAATATTTGCTCAATAAAAATATGAGCGTCCGCGGCCTGGCTAAAAAATTAGCCGGCGGAAACGTAGCCGAGAAAGAAAAAACCATTACCATAATTGAAGGTTGGAATATTAATGAAATCGCCGATTATTTGGAGAAAAATAACGTCATTAAAGCTAAAGATTTTATTGCGCTAACCACGCCCGCGCCCGGAACCTGCTTTGCCTTAGAATCTTGCCAAGTGTCTTTTTTGTCGGAAATTCCGGCGGGGGCGACGCTGGAAGGTTATCTTTTTCCGGATACTTACCGCATCTTTAAAAATTCATCCGCCGAAGACATCATCGCTAAAATGCTGAAAAATCTTGACGGCAAAGTTACTGAAAAGATGCGCGCCGACATTAAACAACAAGGCAGGAATTTGCACGATGTCATTACGATGGCTTCTTTGCTTGAAAAAGAAGCCCGCGCGCCGGCAGACATGAAAGTAGTTTCGGACATATTTTGGAAGCGGATCAGCAGCGGGGTAGCGTTGCAGTCGGACGCTACTTTGAGTTATATTTTAAACGATAAGGTAGCCGCTCATAGCGCCGAGGATTTAGCGGTTGATTCTCCTTATAATACCTATAAATATCGCGGCTTGCCTCCCGGACCGATTGACAGCCCCGGTTTAAACGCTATCCAAGCCGCAATTTATCCCACCCCAACCGATTATTTTTATTTTTTGCATAATTTAAAAACGGGTAAAATTTATTTCGCTAAAATTTTTGCCGAACATAAAAAAAATAAAGAGTTGTATTTAAATAATTAATCTATGCTCTACATAATTTCCGTTGGCGGCTCTTTAATTGTCCCTCAGACGGGCATTGATTGGCAATATTTAAAAAAATTAAGGCGCTTGATTTTAACTAAGGCGCGTGCCGGCCATAAATTTATTTTAGTGGCCGGCGGCGGCACTACCTGCCGGCATTATCAGCAGGCGGCGGCTAAAGTAGTAAAATTGCAGCCGGTAGATATTGATTGGCTGGGAATTCACGCGAGCCGGCTCAATGCCCATTTATTGCGCACGATATTTTTTGACGCCGCCTATCCGAAGGTTATCAAAGACCCGACCCGCCCAATTAAAACCGGAGCGAAAGTTATTATCGCCGGCGGCTGGAAACCGGGCTGGTCTACTGATTATGACGCCGTCATGCTCGCTAAAACTTACGGCGCCATTACCGTCATCAATTTATCTAACATTGATTACGTTTACGACCAGGACCCTAAGATTTATAAAAAAGCGAACAAGATTACCGCAATAAACTGGCTTAATTTCCGAAAAATCGTCGGCAGTAAATGGACGCCCGGCTTAAGCAAACCATTTGATCCGATTGCTTCAAAGCTCGCGGCCGAAGCCGGGCTAAAAGTAATTATTATGAACGGAAAAAAGATTGATAATTTAGGCAGGTGTTTGGCGGGCAAAAAATTTCAGGGCACAGTTATAGAATGAAAAGGCAGTTGACACGTTTTTTTAACGTGTTAATATATAAATAAGTTTTCCATAGACAGCGGGCATTTCGTTTAACGAATGCGAGTCCTGCCGAGGAATAGCTAAAGTTAGCGTATTTTGTCTGTGGGAAAGCCACAGCTTTATTTTTTTATGTCATTCCCGCGGAAGCGGGAATCCCGAGTTCTGCGCGATATTCACGAGATTCCCGCCTATGCGGGAATGACGCATAATAATGTATGGCGATTAATAAAGAAAAAAAACGGACCATAGTCAAAGAGTTAGCTGATAAATTCGCGCGGGCAAAGTCGGTTTTTTTCGCCAAATATTTTGGCGTTAAAGCCAACGACATTAATGATTTGCGCCGCCGCTTCAAACGGGCAGGCAGTGAATACGTAGTAGCCAAAAAGACATTAATGAGCCGGGCGCTAGCCGAGAGTAAAATCGAAGGAGTTAATATCGGTCAGACGGAAGGAGAAGTGGCTACGATTTTCGGCTACGAAGACGAAGTGGCGCCGGCTAAAATTTTGGACGAATTCAGCAGAACGCATGAGAGCATGCAAGTAATAGGCGGTATTTTAGCCAATAAATTTTTAAGCGAGTCAGAGGCGAAGGAACTCGCGAAATTGCCATCCAAGATTGAATTATACGCGAAACTCGCTTACTCCTTGCAAGCGCCGATTTCCGGTTTCGTGAACGCGCTCGCGGGAAATTTGCGCAATTTAGCGCAGGTGCTAAAAGCAATTGAAACTAAGAAACAATAATTTAATATTAATAATAATTAATAAAAAAATTTATGTCTGAAGAACAAAAAGCGGCCGAGGAAACAACCGCGGTTGAGGTCCCGGCAAAATTCAGCTCTCTCGTCGAAGAGATTGCCAAAATGTCGGTTTTAGATTTAGCCGAACTCGTCAAAGTTTTAGAGAAAAAATTTGGCGTGTCCGCGGCGGCGCCGGCGGCGCCGGCGGCAACGCCGGGCGCTAACGGAAGCGCCGAAGCGGTGGAGGAAAAAACCGAGTTTAACGTTGAACTGACCGCGAGCGGCGGCAATAAAATCGCCGTCATTAAAGTCGTCAAGGAAATCACCGGTCTGGGTTTGAAAGAGGCTAAAGACTTGGTTGACGGCGCACCCAAGGCGATTAAAGAGGGCGTGCCCAAAGCGGACGCGGAAACGATGAAGAAAAAAATTGAAGAGGCCGGCGGGCAGGTTACTTTGAAGTAAGAGGTTAGAAGTAATAATTTAAAAATAAAAAGTTCGGATTTTTTCCGAACTTTTTTTTATATTTTAAACTTTTTACTATAATTAGATTCCCGCCTGCCTGCCGCCTGCCTGCCGGTAGGCAGGGTAGGCAGGGTAGGCATGGCTTTCGCGGGAATGACAAAATTAGCGAAATTATTTTATCTCCTCCATTTTAATTTCATAAACTGCCGCGTCGTTAAGCAGTAAAATTTTTCGTTCTTGTTCCCGCACCGCAAAATCGCGCAGGTTGGTTAAGCGCGGTATTTTATACTGCAACAGAAATTTGCCGCCCTTGTCAAAAACCACCAATCTCGTTTGCGCCGGCTCTAAGACGTATATTTGCCCTTGTTCGCTCGCGCCCGCCAATTTAATTTTTTGCGGATTAGCCAAGGGCGGGTTAACCGCCGCCAGCTTAAATTCATTGGCATAGCCGGAAAGTAGCCTGATGATCTCGCCGTTATTTTTTAATACGTAAATATAGCCGTCAATGTCAAAACTCACCGCGTTATTGATGTCTAAATTTTCTTTGATCCAAGGCTCGCGGGCGGAAAAATCGCGGCTATAACGCCAGATGTTATTTTGCGGCGCCGACAGCAGATAAAGACGGCCGTTATAACCGACTGCCTCCGTAATTTCGTTTAAGGCGGCAAAATTATTAATGTCGGTAATGTTATTTTTATCGTCAATGATTATCCCGCCGCCGGCAGCCACGAATAACGCTTGGTCGGCTTGCCCAACCGTACCCCAGCCAATGTTATTCAGGCCGCTTTTAAGCAAATTAACGGTCTGATCGGTTAAATTAAATTGGTATAAAGATTTATTCCGGCTGTCGGCGATAATCAAACGCTCTTTAACCGCCACCATTTTAGCCGGCTCGGCGCCAGCGTTTAATTTTTTTAAATTAATCAGCTCGGCCGGCTCTTCGATGGCGACTACATGGCTGATGGTGGCTATTTGGAAAGCGTTAATGTCCGTAAATTTATCAATCAGGCGCTGGTCGACATTTTTAAACTCCCGCAGCCGGCCGATTAAAACGTTAGTTTCACTAATCAACTCTTGCGCCTTGTCTTCGTTGCGGTAAAGCAGGCTCGCCTCTGTTTGATTTTGTTTTTGCGTTAATGATTGGATTAATTCCTGATAAGTTTGTTGGCTGGTTTGTTCGTTTTTATTTTTAGTCAGCTGATAAATGCTGACCGTAAACAATAAGCAGCAAAGTAAAAAAGTAACCAGTAAAGTCTTGCTGGCAGTCGATAAATTAAAGAACCAGCGCATGGCGGCGGCAAACGAAAATTTAACCGCCGCCGAGCTGCGACGAGCGGCCCTGCCCGTTTGTTTAATCAGCTCTTGGGGGTGGGCCAAAAGTTTAAGCAGGAAGACGGCGACATTGAGAGCGTAGACTAGGAAGTTCTTAAGATGATAATTAAATCTGGTTAGCCAATTCAGACGGCGTTTTTTTACTAAAAAGACCCGGTCTCTGATAATCGTAGTCAGCTTTTGTTCTCGGTTGCCGCCGATGGCAGCTAAAATATTTTTGCCCCAAGCCGCCAAGCGGTTAGCGTGGATAATGCCGATCGGCGAGAGGTATTTTTCGGTTGTATTTTCGGTTTCGTTCATCCGTTCCAGCGAATCGTTGGCGGTGATGTTTATCTGCATTTGCGGCAGAGAACGTTTTATCGCCGGCGTCGCCGAGCTTTTAATTATCAGCGCCAGAAAAGTAACGTAGCTGTTTATTTTATGCAGCTGGCTTTTCAGATGCTCAATGGCGCTGACGGGCGGCAGGGTAGTGATGATTTTAGTCAAATGCCGGTTGTTTACGTATTCCGGCAGGATTTCATTGCTCAAAACAACATAACCTTCGGCCGGAATGCGGCCTTCGGTAAGGTTAGAAAATATTTTGTTGAGATGGGGCTTTTTTTCACCGGCCTCTGGGTCGCCGATAACGGATATTTTGTAAATTTTTTTGCCGCCGTCAGGGAGGATTTCGCTTTCTTTAGCGATTTCCGGATAAATAAGCAATATCTTGATTTTACCGGTAGCCGTAAAAATTAAGTCGTTTTTATAAATTACGCCGGCGACGATATTAATCGCTTTAGGCTCTATCTTTAACCTTTCTTTTTTGATAAAGTTTTCCAATTCGCCGTTGATTTTACCCAGCGCGGCTTCAAAGATTTCACTTACTTTAATAGTGCCCATCCGGTCGCGTAAGGTGATTTTTTCGTTTTGATAGTAATGGGCCGGCAGGGCGGAAATGAACCAATTAAGCAGTTTAAGGGCGGCGGGTTTGGTTGATTCAATTTCGCTTAACAAAAACAGTTTGCCTAAAATCGCTTCCTGGTCAATTTGCGGGTTGGCAATAAAAATATCCGCCGTGGTTGACGGCTTGCCGGAAGTGGGCGTTAGCAACAAGCGGGAAATTTTATAATACATAATGGTCTGGAAGGACAATTTGAATTCTAATGACAAGTATATTATAATATAAAAAGATAAAGAGTACAAAGCATTAGTCGTTCTCTGTGCATAAGTCGGCTTCAGGATGTAGGGAACAAGCAGTGCCGAGTATGTAGCCCAAATGACCAATGACGAATTTCTAATGTCTAATCAAATCCTAATGCCCAATGATTAAATTGCCGAATTATTTTAGACAGTAGTCATTCAATTAGAAATTAGATCAATTAGAAATTTTATTTTATGTTAACTAAACTTTTTTCTTCTCCGGTTCGCGTAAAAATTTTAAAATTTTTAATTATGCACAGTCCGGCTGATTTTAGCGCGGCCGATATTGCCGCTAAAACCAAGTCGGTCGTCCGCAGCGTCAATAAAGAAATGGGAAAGTTGGCGGAAACCGGAGCGGTCATTGAGGAATTAAAGCCGCTGGCGGTAAACAAGAAAGTCGTCAAAGTAAAACATTACCGCGCGAATGTTGATTTCACTCTTTTTGCCGAAATAAAAAATTTATTCATCAAGCTGCAGGTATTG
>MFFV01000053.1:0-1555 GCA_001777995.1 Candidatus Falkowbacteria bacterium RIFCSPLOWO2_02_FULL_45_15
AGATCGGGCGTAATGAATGGAATAAAGCCCTTACCCGCTAATTTGTCAAAAACGTAGCGCACGAGCGCCAGTTCCAAAAATACCATCTCATTTTTAAAATAAAAAAAACCGGCGCCGCTGGTTTGCGCCGCGGTTTTAAAATCTATTAAATCCAATTCTTCCCCCAGCGTTAAATGGTCTTTGGGCTCAAAATTAAACTTTGTCGGCTCCCCTACCCGCTCTATTTCTACATTCTCTGAATCGTCTTTTCCAATGGGCGCATCCGGATGCGCTAAATTAGGGACTTGGTTCAAAAATTTCTGATATTCTTCTTCCGATTTTTTCCACTTTTTCTCTAACCCCGCCATTTCCTCTTTTAAACTTTTTCCTTGGGCTATTTGCGCCGCGCTCGGTTTCCCCTTTTTGACAATTTGAGCTAATTCATTGCGTTGGGCGCGCAAAGCGTCAATTTTGCCTTGCACTCCCCTTCTCTCCTCATCTAATTTCAGCAATTCGTCAATGTCAACTTTAATGTTTTTATTTTTGGCCGCGGCTTTGACTTGTTTGACGTTAGCGCGGATGAATTTAATGTCTAACATATTTGATACGGATTTAATAAAATACTTTTAGAGAATGGGGACAGAGTTAGCCGTCCCCGAAATGCTGTAATATATGTTCAATCTTTTGTTGCGCGCTAAAAATGTCCGTCTGGACCGCTAAACAAGTTATGCATTCTTGTAAAAAATGCGCTGCCGGATTACTGAAATTTTCCCAATACTCATCGGCGTAACTGCGCACCGCGCTTGAAATTAAGCTTACGCAGTTGCCTGCTCCGTTTAAACAAATCGCTCTAACTTTTTTCTGCGCTTCTTTCAGTTCAATTATTTTATCGCTCATCGCTTCCGTTTCCTTTCTAAGGAACAAATTTATTCTCTAAAAATATTTTATTTTACAATCCGTGTTGTTCTTTTAAATATTTTGTAATAAATTCAGCATCATAGTCTACTCCCACCTCTTCACATAATTTTTTATACTCATTTATAATATGCATTTTTTGATTCAAGGGTCCTTTTCTTAACCATTTAGTGTGGTAATCTTTTATCATTTGTTTACTGATTTCCTCAAGTTTTTTTTCTATTTTATCTCTGACGGCTCTTTGGCCCACACACCATTCAAGATATAATTCTCTTAATTCTTGTTTTGCCTTTTCAGCGTCTTTCCCGTCATTACCTTTTTCTATTCTTTCTTTTATTTCATTTAATGTTTGCATCAACTCATCATCCCCCTCTTTTCCCTGCCCGGTAGGGTCGTAAAAAATTTTGGAAAGATCTCTATACATGCCTTTATAGTCTTCCGGCGGTCTAATAGGGCGTTCCGTTTGATTGGCAGCTGTATTAGTTAATGCTTGCTCTATTGCCATATTTTGTATAATAGTGCTATTTTTTACCAACGGCCAAACTTTTTATATACATCGCCATACAGTAAGATAAGGTTACTGTACTTTTTTGTCAGTGGTATTTCTTTAAATAAAAATTCCATTACTTTTGGCTTTACCATATTGAACCGTATTTCTCTA
>MFFV01000053.1:1565-8881 GCA_001777995.1 Candidatus Falkowbacteria bacterium RIFCSPLOWO2_02_FULL_45_15
GGCTGTCATTTCGCATTTCTAACTCACCTAAATTTTTACCATTATATCGAAATAAAACTTTTTGTTCAGGAGTTTGCCCGGCGGAAATCGCTCTTGAATTGCACACTTCCAATTTCTCGCTCATTTTTTCTATTACATCTTTATAATAAAAAACATGAAATAAACCATCGTGTTTTACTGTCAAGTAATCTACTTCGCCGCCGTTAAATATAGATTTATTCATGAACGCTTTAACGCGCACTGGTTGCTGTAACTTTTCCGCTAACGCTCTCATCGGCATTCTTAATTTTTGTTTTGCTGATTTTTTATCTTTCGTGTATTCCGCAAAAGTTTTAGGGAAAGCCTCGATGCAGGCAATTAAAAGTTCGCCGATTCCATTCATAACTGTAAAAGACTCATCCGAACTAAAGCGCCCTAAACCGTATAAAAAAATTTGCCATTTTTTTATTCCGCTTTTGACCGAGTGTGCGTCTCCTGAAGGGTCAATAACATCTTTTTTGGCCTTAGGGTCATTTTTATAATCTTTGTTTAAGCCAATCGCGAGAGCAAATTCTAACGCATCATCATGACCTTGCTGACGCACTCTTCTGGCATCTTCACCTTGTAAACCTCTTTTTTTTCTTCTGTTGGTAATTTCCATATTATTAATTCGTGGGATTTTTTAATATGACTCCCACCATTATTTTTTAATCTATTTTTCCCAATACGAGTATCTCCCTGGCTGAAAGTATATTGCCATGATGGCGCTATCATAGCAAAATCTTTATACCATTCTCTGATAATAGAGCAATCATTGTAAGATAATATAAAACCTCCTTTATGATTTAATAAAAGGTCCCGTAATTTCTCATGGTCAAAGTTATTATGATAAATCGGAAAGTTACGGTGAGGATAAAGACCAACGAAAGTTTTGCTGTCTCCTTTTAGATAGTATGGCGGGTCGCAATATAGAAAGTCATCTTTGTGTTTTGGCATTATTTCTTCGAAGGAAGCGCGCTTAACTTTCATATTGTCAACTTTAAAATTTCTTACTTTTTCAATCATTTTTTGATAACGTTCTTTTTGTAGATAAACACTGGAAGGCCATCCTAAAAAGTGAGGACCGTATGAGGTATTATGATTAAAATAAAAAAGAGCCGCTAAATCATATGTACTTTTTATTTTTTCTTTATTATCCCAATGCAGTTTTATAATATCTTTAACTTTCTTGAATTCTTCTCTGGTTGGATTAAATTTTTGTAATCTATCATAAAGTTCTTGGGGTTTCCTTATTTGTATATCCCAATAATTAATAAGAATGTTAAAAATATCATATCCAATAACAGGGAGACCTAAATCAAGCGCGCAAGCAATCTCAACTGAACCTCCGCCAAAAAACGGGGATACTATTTTTTTGATATTATTTGGCAATAGTTCAACGATTAACCCAACAGCTAAACTTTTCCCCCCGGCGTATCTAAGCGGAGAACCTACATATCGTTTGTATTGAATTTTACCACTAGGGCTTTTGTATTTTCTTAAAAATATTTCTTTTCTCTCTGAAAAGTTTTTAGGCGCTAGTGTAGAAAATGGCAACTGTTGCATTATATTTATATTTTAGTTTGAACTTAAAAACTATACATTTAATTTAGGCCTTAGCAACGGAAATATCTGGCAATCCCTAATGGATTTATCGGCTAAAAAGCTAAAGAGCCGTTCGCTCACGCCAAAACCGCAGGTCGGGGGCATGCCGTATTCCAGCGCTTCCACGAATTCATGGTCAAACATCTGCGCCTCTTCGTCGCCCGCTTCACGCAACTTCTGTTGCGCGGCAAAGCGCTCGGCCTGATCCAGCGGGTCGTTTAGTTCGCTGTAACCTTTGCCCATTTCCGAACCGGCTAAAATTACCTGAAAGCGCTGGACAATACTGGGATTTTTCTCGTCGCGCTTAGCGAGCGGCTCCATTATCACCGGCACGTTTACTAAAAATCCCGGCCCGGCGATATTTTTACGGCAATACTTCCATAAATTATCAACGGCGCGGGTTAAATTAAACCCGCTCTCGTCATATTCAATCTTTAATTCATTTAATTTTTGCCTAATTTGTTCAGTACTAGCTTTTAAAACATCAAGTCCCGTGTACTTTTTAATCGTTTTTACGAAATCGTACTTTTGCCATTTGCCGCCCAAATCAACTTCCCACTCCCCTATTTTAAACCGCAACGCGCCAAAAGTTTCTTTAGCGACATATTGATACAACTTTTTTACGAGTTTCATTCCGTCTTCGTAATTGGCGTACGCCCAATAAAATTCCATCTGGGTATAATCTTGGGCGTGTTCGGCGGAAATGCCTTCGTTGCGGAAAATGCGCCCGATTTCAAAGGTTTTTTCCAAGCCCGCCACCATTAAGCGCTTTTGCCAAAGTTCGCCCGCGGAAATGCGCAAATATACGTCAATATCCAAAGCATGATGATGGGTGATAAACGGCCGCGCGTCCGCGCCGCCGGTAGTGTTTTCCAGTACCGGCGTTTCTACCTCCAAAAAGCCGTTCTTGCTTAGAAATTTGCGCATCGCTTCCCAAAATTTCGCTTTCTTGCTGATTAACTCTTTAACTTCCGGGTTATATAAAATATCCAAATACCGTTTGCGCAAACGCTCCTCTTCGTCTTTAAAGCCGAAATGTTCCGCCGGCATTGGGCGCAAAGTTTTGGTTAAGAGTTTTAATTCGCTGATCTGCAAACTCTGCTCCCCGGCTTGAGTGGTTAACGGCTTGCCTTTGGCTTGCACAAAATCACCGCTGTCTAAAATCTTCAAAAAAAATTTATACGCTTCCGCGCCTAAGTTATTTTTACCCAGGATAAGCTGTAGCTTACCGGTGGCGTCTTCAATATGGGCAAAACTGATGTTGCCGTGCTCGCGCCAGCTGCGCACGCGGCCGACGACATAGAGCTCTTGATTTTTAGCCGCTAACGAATCAAAACCGGCTTTGACATCCGCCAAAGTAAAATCGCGCCTGGCTTTCGCCGGATACGGATTAACGCCCGCCTGTTTGAGCAGTTCTAATTTATGCAGTCTGTCTTGGCGTTCGCTTGCCCGCCCGTCTGGCTTGGCAGGCGCGGCGTGGTCAGGTTTTTTGTTCATAATAAAATTGAAGCGTTAATAACTGCTATAATTGTAAAATATTGGCGAACTTATGTCAAAAATAAAAGCGGGGCCGTTAATCCCCGCTTTTCGTAGATATTAACTAAGCGGCTTGCTGCGTTTGCTCTAAATCTTTCTTCTTTATCGCTTCCAGACATTGTTCTAGCTTCCCCTCATCTATTTTGCCAGTTAATCTTCTTTGAACCTCGCTGGCAGTTAATTTTTCATCCACGCCCATCCTTTCGTCAGTATCTTTCAACTCTAACATTTCTTCCACCCTTTTTTCCTCTTCCCCTAATTGTTCCGCTATTTCCGACGCCCACCAGCCAGCGTTAATTTTTTCTTCGGTTTCTTTTTTTACTTCCGACTCCGCGGGCATTGCTTCCGCCGCTAGTGGCTGTTCTATTTTTGGTTTGAACCAATTGTTAAATAAACCCATATTTTTTGATTATTAAATAAATCCCCTTGATTTTAAGTATAACAGATAGATCAAAAAGGGTGAATTATAATTTGTCAACCGCCGCCTTAATTCTTCTCAAACTTTCTTGTTTGCCTAAAATCGCCGCGATCTCAAAAGGACCCGGGCTGTTTTCCTGCCCGGATAAAGCTACCCGCAGCGGCCAAAGCGCTTCGCCGTTGGTTAATTTTTTGTCTTTAATAAATTGTAAAATTTCTTTTTCCAGATTGGGCTTATCCCATTCCCCCATATCGGCTAATTTTTGCTTAATTATCGTTAAATTATCGCTCATGGCCGTTTTGTCTGACTTTTTCCAAATTAAAAGTTTCGCGTCATATTCCAAATTATCGGTAAAGAACAATTGAGTTGAGGCCGTAATATCCGAGAGTTTCTTCAGGCGCTCTTGCTCTAAAGTAACGACGCTTGCGACATATTCGTCGCTATAATTTTGCAGCGCGTCGCCGTAAACTTCTGTTAAGTACGGCCGGCAAAAATTTATCAATTCTTTAGACTTTAATTTTCTGATATACTGCCCGTTAATGTTGTCTAATTTTTTAAGATCAAAAATCGCGCCGGATTTGTGCAACTTTTTTATGTCAAACTGTTTTACCAACTCCTCCATGCTAAAAATTTCCTGCTTCGTGCCCGGATTCCACCCCAAGAGCGCAATATAATTAATCAGCGCTTCGGGCAGATACCCTTTATTTTTAAAGTCTTCTGCCGACGCGTCCCCTTCCCGCTTGCTTAATTTTTTTTTGTTTGCGCCTAAAATATTTGGCAGATGGCAGTAAATCGGCGGCTGCCAGCCGAACGCTTGATACAGCAAAATATGTTTGGGCGTAGACGGCAGCCATTCTTCGCCGCGCAAGACATGCGTAACGCCCATTTCGTGGTCGTCAACCACTACTGCCAAATGATAAGTCGGGTAACCGTCTGATTTTAATAAAACTTGGTCGTCAACATCGTCAGAATTATATTTAATCTTGCCGTACACCCCGTCATCAAATTCTACTGTTTTATTTTCCGGCACTTTAAGACGAATTACATGTGGTAAATTTTTGCTTAATTTTTGCTTAATTTTTGCTGTTGGCAAATGCCTGCATCGGCCATCGTACTTCGGCGCCATTTTTTTCGCTTGCTGTTCCCCGCGCATCTTCTCTAATTCCTCTGATGTGCAAAAACAATAATATGCCTGCCCGCTCTTAATTAATTCTGGCGCGTATTTTTGGTAAATTTCCAGCCGCTTTGATTGCACCGCCGGATCTCCGTCCCATTTCAGCCCGGCCCATTTTAGCATGGCAAAAATTTCTTCGGTAGCGCCCGGCACAAACCGAGTCCGGTCGGTATCTTCAATGCGTAACCAAAATTCTCCGCCTTTTTGTTTGGCGAATAAATAATTATACAGCGCGGTGCGCAAGCCGCCGATGTGCAACTTGCCGGTCGGGCTGGGCGCCATCCTCGTTTTTACGCCACCCTTTTTGTTATGTGTTACGCGTTTCATGTCAGGTGATTTTACGCTCCGGTTACTAAATATACATTGATAAAAAGCGACGCCAGCAACAGCGCCGCCGCTATTATTAAAACGACAACTAATTTTTTTATTTTTCGCTTGTCATCCGCTCGCTCTTTACTTAAGAGTAAGTTGGTAAAATCATTGAGGAGAAAAATATATTTTTTGAAAGTAAATTTCATAAATTATTTTAAAATGCTTTTAAATTTATCAATAAAAATTTTAGTGGCTTCTTTGCGGTACTTATGCACTTCGTCCGCCACTTTATCCAAATCAACCCACCGCCAGGCGCAATGGTCCCAAAAATTAATCGTGATGTCTTCATCTTTGCCGATAAATTCAGCGATAAATAAACCCTGTTTTTGGCCTTTATGACCTAAAATCTGGCTTGCCTTCACTCCGCGGCTGGGCGTAGCGCCAAATTTATATTTATACAAATTTTTAAAACAAGCGACCGGCTTAAATTTCCGCGTACCGATTTCTTCGCGCAGCTCGCGCGTGCCGGCGGTTGTTAAATCTTCGCCGTCGGTACCGCCTTGGGGCAGCTGCCAATGCCCGGCCGGATGCCGTCTTTCCGCTAACAGCACTTTTACCCCGTGGAATGACGCCGCAGCGCCGTTTGATTCCACAGAGTTAATTCTATCACCCGCCTTCGCTCTACGCAAATTATGTTCGTCTGTTAAATTATTATTGGCTTCGGCGGGCAGACCTTCCTTTTTATATAACAAACAGACCACATTAGGCCGATAAAGCCAGGGCCGGATAAAGCGCCATTTTAAAAATTCCAAAGGAAATTCCATCACCGCCGCCCAAATCCGGCTTGAGCGTTTTGCCGGTTCCTGCCAAAGGCGGTAAAGCCATTCTAAACCGCTCGCGCGCATCCAGTTCGGCGCCCGCTTGATTCTGCCGGAGATAAAATCAAAGCTGCCGCCTACGCCAACCGCTACTTTAACGCCACTCCACCCTTCCCTCCCCTTAATAAGGGGAGGGTTAAGGAGGGGTAAATTGTGGTAAATCCATCGCTCTTGGCGCGGATGCCCGAAAGCGACAAAAATAATATCTGGCTTAGCGGCGTTAATGCGTTCCAGTAATTTTTGATTTTCTGCCTTGCCTTTAAGCCATTTGCCGGAACGCAGCTTCCAAGCGCCCGGCTTTAATCCTTCTTCCGCGCCGGCTATTTTTAAGTTTGGAAATTGTGATTTTAACTTTTCCGCTACCGCTTGCGCTACTTGCCCTTCCCCACCGAGCAAATAAACAGACTTGTTTCTTTTAGCCGCCAGCGCGCACAGAGAAAGCATCAAATCAATGCCGGCGGTTCGCTTAATATTTTTCCCCATAAACCAGCCGGCAAAGACCAAGCCAATTCCGTCGGGCACGGCAATGTCAGCCTGGTTTAAAATATAAAAAAATTCCTCGTCGTGTTTCGCGGCCAGCAGAAATTCCGGGTTGGGAGTAACGATATAACGCGGCGTTTTGCCGTTTAAAAAATCAGAAATTTTTTTTAGAATCTCTTGTCGGGAATCAGTAGAGATGTTGATACCAAGAATGTTTATTGCCATTGGACTATTTGAAATTAGCTAATTTTTATTACCTATTTTCAATCAAACCCAACATATTGCACTTCTTCCTGCAGCTGCACGCCGAATTTATCGCGCACCTGCTGTTTAACGTAGCTGATCAGCATCAAGGCATGCTCGGCGCGCGCGGTTTCATCAACTTTAACGATAAAATTAGCGTGTTCGTCCGAAACTTGCACCCCGCCGATTTTATACCCTTTTAACCCGGCCTGGTCGATAAACCAGCCGGCGCCGATTTTTCCGCCTTTGATTTTTTCTTCTCCGGCCGGATTTATCTTTCTGATTTTTTTCCTTATTTCATCAGTAACAAAAATATTTTTAAAACTGCAGCCGGCGCTGGGATATTTGGGATGGCCGCAGCTGCGGCGCTGGACGCAATCAAGCATCTGTTGTTTGATAGCCGCCTGCTCGCCGGCTTGCAATTCTAAATCAACGCCGAGGACGACTAAGTTGTCGTCGTGCTTAAAAATACTCTCACGGTAAGTAAACTGGCACTCTTCTTTCGTCATAACAACTATTTCTGTTTTGTTTTTAGAACTTTTGAGCGCTTGGACGCTTACTATATTATCGCTGATTGACTTACCAAACGCGCCGGCGTTGCCGCGCACGGCCCCGCCGGCCGTGCCCGGAATGCCCGCCGCCCATTCCAAAC
>MFFV01000053.1:8890-26770 GCA_001777995.1 Candidatus Falkowbacteria bacterium RIFCSPLOWO2_02_FULL_45_15
TGTTTTTCCAAGCAAGCGAAACTACCCGGCCAAGCAAAGCGCCAGCTTCCGCTTTAATTTTATTTTTTTCAACGCCCAATTCCCTATTGGCCATTTTTATCACCAAGCCGCTAAAACCATTATCGCTAACTAAAATATTACTGCCGCCGCCCAAAATAAAAATCGGCAAGTCTAAATCTTTAGCGGCAGCGGCGGCTGTTTTAATCTCCTCGTTATTTTTAGCGATAAAAAAATAGCGCGCCGGACCGCCGAGTTTATAAGTGGTATATGGCGCAAGCGGCACGTTTTCCTGCACGCCCGCGCCAATTTTTTCTGTTAATTTTTCAATAATTTCCATATCTAATAGTTTAGCGAAATTTTAATGTTTTGGCAATTTTAAGATAAAAAAAAGGGAAAAATTTGAGTTTTCCCTTTGATGCTGGTGGTTTAGTTACAATTATTCTATTCCACTCCAAAGTAACGAGGAGGGACGTAAATTAACGCTCCCGGTTTCCCGTTGAATGGCCCCGGATATGCCTGCCCGTAGCGCGTTACTAAGGCGCCGCCCTCAAACAAAAAGGCAATGCCTGTTCCGCAAATACGAGGAACTATAGGAGCATCCATTTGGTCAATGCGGTATATCCCGTGCCGCGCTTCGCAACGATAGTCAGTTATAAAGTAGTAAAATGTTTCGGAAAAAAATGCGTCTCTAATCGGATGACTAATACCGTACATAAATATCGGCAATGTCTCTTCCCTTTTTAATCTTATGATTGCGCCCCCCTCAACCTCATACCAATAGGCGCAAGAGTAACTCACATAGTTTGACTCAATCACAATCAAATCTCCGGAAAAAGAGGAAAAGAAAGCAGATTGAATAAATAAGGGTCCCAAACCTTCCTTACATTCGGGAAGAGAAATAATTTTTTTTAATGTCCATCCTTGTCCTTTTTTGGCAGGTGGCTGAAGAACAAAAAATTCTCTCCCCTCATTTCTCGTAATCCACAACTTTCCGTCCGGCCCAATACTCACGGTTTGCATGCGGGTTGCCATTCCCGGGGACAAAATATCGGGAAACATCCGGACTCGCTTACCTTTATAATCAACGCCGCGAATCCATTCCACTGTAAAATGTAAACCAGTTTTATCGCGCGTCACTTTCGCTAAACAAACCGCCGGGGCGAAATAATCGGCGATAGCGATTTGATCAACATTGTCACTTAATTGACGCGACGATATTCCTGCGGGTTGAAACCCCAAAGGAATAGTAACGATTTCATCGAGCTTACTTTTAGGGATAGTAACCTCGCTTTCTTGGTTTTGATAACTTTCTGCTTTTGCCCGCCAAATAGCTTCTTCCACATCTTGCTCCTGCCTTTTAGTACGCATCTGTTAATACCTCCACTTTCTTTATATTTTTAGCGTTTTTTAAACACTATTTTATAAATAACGACTTTCTAGGTTATAATAAAATTTTACTTTTGTCAATCCCCACACTTGCGCGTAAGTGTGGGGATTAATCAACATCTCCGGTATTTTGTAACTTTAATAACTTCGCGTACAAACCGCCGCGAACATTACTCAATTCCTCATGGCTGCCCTGCTCAATAATTTTGCCGCCTTCCAGCACAAAAATTTGGTCCGCGTGGCGGATGGTAGAGAGGCGGTGAGCGATAATAATAACCGTGCGCCGTTGGCTGACGCGCTCCATTGCCTCCTGAATTAATTTCTCGCTGTAAGAGTCAAGATTGCTGGTCGCCTCGTCAAAAATTAAAATTTTCGGCTTAGCTAAAATCGCGCGCGCGATCCCGACGCGCTGGCGCTGGCCGCCGGATAATCTAATGCCCCGCTCCCCTACCTCGGTATCATAGCCGTCTTTTAAGTTATTTATGAATTCATCGGCATTGGCGATTTGCGCGGCTTTTTTTATCTCTGATAAACTGGCGCCGGGGCTGGCATAAGCAATGTTGTCGCGCACGCGGGCGCTAAAAATTTCTACTTCCTGCGGCACAATTGCGATGGCGCGGCGAAAATGATACAAGTCGTAGTCGCGCAAAGAACAGCCGTCTAACAGCACGCGGCCGAAAAAGGGGTCAAAATGCCGGTAGATTAAGCGCGCAATCGTTGTTTTGCCGCCGCCCGAAGGCCCGACAAAAGCAGCCCTGCTGCCGGCCGGAATGTGAAAGCTGACGCCGTTTAAAGCCTTGCGCTGGCCGCCGTGATAAGCAAACGCCACGTTTTGGAATTCAACTTCGCCTTTGATGTTTTTTGGCTTTAAACCGCGCGCCGGATTTTTTATCTCCGGCTCTTCTTTGGCTAAACTGATAAAACGCTCCACCGGTTCCAAACTATGTTCAATCCGGTCGTAAAAACGCGACAAGCGGAACATGGAAAAAAACGCCTTTTCGGAAATAGTAAACACAAACACTAAAGTGCCGATAGTAGTTAAGCCGTTATAAACTAGCCAAATTCCCATCATTAAAGTCGTCAGCCGGCCGGAGTTGATTATAAAATCCCTCGTCATCACGAAATTCATCACTTTGTTCCAAACATAGCTTTCGTTCGTTAAAATAACGTCTCTGATGCCTTGGTATTCTTTTGTTTCCCGCTCCTCCTGCACGAACGACTGCACCGCGTTGATGTTTAAAATTGACTGCGCCATCTTGCCCGACGCCTCCTCCCATTTTCGGTGCATCTCCTGCCGGCGCGACTTTAATTTAAAATTCACGCGGTAGGTGAGATAAAAAAAGACGGGGAAAAAAACAAAAAAAGCGACGCTGAAGCGCCAATCAACAAAAAAGAGCGTCACTACGGTAATTACTAATTGCAGGCAGGTGGGTAAAATTTCCCAAAATAAATTTTCTATTAAATTAGTAATGTGCTCAACGCCGCGCTGGACTTTGGTGATTTTATTGCCGGTGTTTTCCCGTTCGTGATAGCCCAGGGATAAAAACATCATCTTTTTCTGCGCCGACACCGGCAAATAATATTCTATTTCTAAAATCACTTTAATTATCAGGCGATTCGTAACCCAGCCGACAACCGACTGAAATTCTTCGGCCGCGAGCATTCCGGCTACGAGCCACAATAATAATTTTAATTCCGCGATGCCGCTTGAAGTAAGGGTGTCAATAATTATTTTTAACAAAAACGGGCTGACTAATTTTATTAATTCATAAAATGCCAACAAAAACGTAAGGCCTTTTATTTTATTTTGCGAAGGCCCGACTAATTGCCATAAATTTTTCCAAAAAGTATGCATAATGAATATAAAAACAGCGGGGTTATCCGCTCTTATGTTTAATAATACGTAAAACCGGCTAAAATGTTACATTTGCAGTGTGCCCCAAACGCGAAAAGCATCGCCGGCTCCCATTAAAACGACGACGTTATTTTTATTAACTCGTTGTTTTAAATAAGCGGCGCAAGCATTAATTGAAGCGATATAATGGGCATTTTTTCCTATCTTTTTCGCCAAATCCTCGCTGGACACTCCCCCTTGTTTTTCCCGAGCAGAACCATAGATCGGTAAAATTATTACTTCGTCGGCATTAATAAAACTTTTGGCAAACTCTTTGAACAACGCTTTGGTGCGCGTATAAGTGTGCGGCATAAAAGCGCAGATGATTTTTTGTCGCGGATACTGTTGCCGCAAAGCGAGCAGTGTCGCCTGAATTTCTGTCGGGTGATGAGCGTAATCGTCAATAAACGGCGCGCCTTTATATTTCCCTAAAATTTCCAGCCGCCGCGCCGCGCCTTTAAATTTTGCCAATGCTTGTTTAATTTTTGATAAAGGAACTTTTAGTTCCAAGCAGGCGGCGATAACCGCCGTCGCATTTTGTACGTTATGTTCGCCGATCAATTTCATTTTAAACTTGCCTAAGTCTTTATCCTGGCGCCAAACTTTAAAATATTGCTGATTAAATCTTAAATCTAAAATTTTAAATCTAAAATTTCCTGTTTGTTTGCCATAACTTACGACTTTACACCTGCACTTTTCAGCCGCTTGAACCACTTGTTTATCTCCAAAGTTTGCCACTAATAATCCGCTTTTGGGAATTTTTTGCGCGAAGTCGGCGAACGCTTGCTGATACGCGGCCGGCGTTTTAAACCAATCCGGGTGGTCGTAGTCAATGTTATTCAAAACAACAACTTTGGGCTGATACAACTTTAATTTATTTTGGTATTCGTCGGCTTCAATCACCATTATTTTGCCCCTGCCGGTTAAAGCGTTCCCCCTAAATTGCGGCACTACCGAACCAATGGCGGCGGTTAAATCTAATCCTGCCTGCCGTAACACAAAGGCTAATAGCGCCGAGGTGGTAGTTTTGCCGTGCGAGCCGCAAACCGCAATGCCGAATTTGGAGTTAAAAATTTGCGCGAGCGCCTCGGCTTGCGTCAATATCGGTAATTTGCGCTTTAAGGTTGCCGCTACCTCAATATTATTGTTGGCGGCATAAGCGCTGGAACGAATCACTAAACTAACTTTATCAGGCAGATTTTGGGCGGAAAATCCTTCGCTAAATTTAATTTTAGCTCGCTTTAATACTTTGTCGGTAAAAAATTTCTCGGGCGTATCCGAACCGCTGACGATTTTGCCTTGCGCCCGCAAGATTTGCGCCAGCGCGGTCATGCCTACGCCTTTGATGCCGATGAAATAAATGTTTTTTGCCTTCACTAAATTTATCCCTACACTTTCCGGAATAACCTGCGGGAAAGTGCGGGGATAAATTTTATTTTTGAGTTGATTACTTTTCATGTTATACTTAAAAAGTGAAATTAAAATTAAACTCAACTACTATGCCTAATCTTCACACCAGCAACCATTATTACCGCCTAACGGTATTTTGGGTGGGGATCATCGCCACTGTCGCTTATCGCGCCATAGTTGTTCTAAATTATTACAGCGCTTTTTGGGTGCAGATTTTGTGGTACATCGGAACTATCGGCTTTGTTTGGTATTTTGCTCATCGCTTCCGCGTAGAAAACGGCCGCGAACGATTGATAAAAGAGAAAAGATTAACTTACAAAATAACTAGCAATAAAAAACTGAACGAAAACGACCGCGAGGCGTTAGCATACGTCTTAAAGAGCCTGCAGTCAAGTAAAGCCAGATGGAATTATATCGCTATTTTCTTTTTTTCCGCTCTGGCTTTAATCTACGGCGTCTATGCTGATTTGATTAATTTTTTAAAATAATTTTAGCCAGTTCCGTTGCCGCCCCCCTCTTTATCACGGCGGAAATATTTTTACTCAATTCCGCTTGAAGCTTCTTATCGGCTAATAACATTTTAATTTTTTTAACGAAAAAGGTCCGTTCTAAAACCGGCTGGTCCAAAACTATCGCCGCTGAATTTTCTTCAAAAACGCGCGCATTCTCTACCTGATGGCTGTGCGGGATAGGAATTAAAATTGACGGCTTGGCTAAATAAGAAAGCTCGCTTAAAGTCGCCATGCCGCAACGGGACACTACTGCCCCTGCCGCCTGATACGCTTCTGCCATCTGTCTTATATCCAAAAATTCGTAAGGATAATAATGATGGTAGTTTTTCTTTAAAACTGCCTGTTTGCCTTTCCCGGTCAGATGAATTATCTGGCAAATTTTGGTCAGTTGCGGCAGACTCTCTCCTATTAAATTATTGATAAACATCGCCCCCGTTCCGCCGCCCAGCACTAACAATACCGGCAAGCTATCCTGCAAATTAAAATACTTCTTACTTTTTACTTCTAACTTTTTACTTCTGATTGGGTTGCCAACCCAGCGCGCTTCCGGCCCATAATCCCGCAATGATTTGTCAAAGGTAACGGTAATAAATTTCGCTAGTGGCGCCATTAGCTGATTGGCAAGGCCGGCGCGCGCATCCTGCTGATGCACAATCATTTTTTTGCGCAGCAACCATCCCGCCCAAAAAGCCGGCACGCTGACAAAACTGCCGGCGCTGATTATCCAATCCGGCTTGAATTTTAAAATAATAATTAGCGACTGCCAAAATCCAACTACCACTAAAATTGGGTCAAACAAATTACGCCACGACCAGTACCGCCGGAATTTTCCGGCGGCGGTTGCTTTAAATTCAATTCCTTCTTTTTCTATCATTTCTTTTTCCGGGCCAGAAGTTGTGCCGAGCCATAAATATTGAAATTTAGCTTTGCCTAATTCGTCAACCAACGCGAGCAGCGGGGTTACCGAGCCGCCGGTGCCGCCGCCGGTTAATAAAATTTTAGTTTTCATATTAATTTCCTGTCATTCCCGCCCCGCAATAAATACGGGGTAAACTCCGGCGGGAATCTCGCTAATAATTCACTGGATTCCCGCTTTCCCGGGAATGACAATAAAAAAACTATCTTGTTTGTTTACTAACATTCACTAAAATACCGGCGGCCGCGAGCGCCGCCATCATCGCCGAACCGCCGTAACTGACGAAAGGCAACGGCACTCCGGTCATCGGGATAAAATTTATCATGCCGGCGATATTAATAAAGGCTTGCGCGCTAAACCAAGTAACGATGCCGATGGCGATTAAGCGGCCGTAAACATCCGGCGCTCGCTGGGAAACCAGCCAGCCGCGATAAAATAAAAAAACATACAACAGCACTAACATAACGGAAAAAATAAAGCCGGTCTCTTCCGCGATGATGGGAAAAATAGCGTCTCCCTGCACTTCCGGCAAATAGCGAAACTTCTGGCGGGAGTTGCCAAAGCCCTTGCCCCAAAACCCGCCGGAGCCGACGGCGATCAGCGACTGGTCAATTTGGTAGCACACCTCTTCCGGGCTGTAGCTGGCGTCAAAAAAGCAGCGAAAGCGGTCCATCTGGTAAGGGGCTATTTTAATCATGATGAATAAAATGATTGCGCCGGCAAAGCTAATCGCCGTAATGTGCTTTAAATTGCCCCCGCCCACAAAATAAACCGCTAACGAAATCAAGAGCATGATAAACAATGTGCCGGTATCCGGCTGGAGCAGCATCAGTAAACTAACGATGCCTAACAGCACCACTAAGGGCATCGTGCCGTGATGCAAATCAACCAATTCTTTGCCTCTCTTTTCTATCCAGGCCGCGAGATAGAGCAGAAAAGTAAGTTTAACGATTTCCGACGGCTGCAGCGAAAAGCCAAAAATACTGATCCAGCTTCTCGCGTGCCCCCAGCCGGCTTTCAGAGTAGGCACGAAAACGACGATTAACAACAAGAGGGAGAAAATCAGCAGCCCCAGCGCCATTTTTTTGTACTGATGGTAATCAAACCGGCTTAAGAAAAAAAATAAGCACAGTCCTAACGCCAAACCGAACAGTTGATGGTTAAAATAAAAATAACTGGTCTGAAAGCTGGCGTAAGAAATCGCGCTGGAGGCGGACGACAGCATGATTAAGCCAAAAATTATAATGGCAAAAACCGCGGCGACGATAAAATAATCAGCCGGATGATAATTAGACCGTTCATGGATCAATCCGCTAATTATTAATTTGAAGCGCTGGAAGCGACGAGACAACATGGTTTAATTAAGTTAATGTTCAATTTAAAGGGCTATTTGAACTTTATTTATCCAATAAAAACAAAATAAGCCCGATCACGGCGCTGACGCCGGAAATAAGCCAAAAGCGCATTACGATTTTATATTCCGGCCAACCGACGGCTTCCAGATGATGATGAATGGGTGAAGATAAAAATATTTTTTTGCCGCGCAGTTTTTTCGAGATAAATTGAATAATGGAAGAAAAAGTTTCGACGACGAATAAAACGCCGATTATCGGCAACAGTAACGCTTGATTAGTAAGCATGGCTATTATTCCTAAAGTAACCCCGAGCGACATCGCTCCCGTGTCTCCCATAAAAAAGCGGGCCGGTTTAATGTTGAACCACAAAAAAGCAATCAGCGCGCCAATGATAACGCCGCAAAAAGCGGCCAAGTCATATTTTCCTTGCACAAAGGCAATCACCCCGTAAGCGCCGAAAGCGGTTAAGAGCGTGCCGCCGGCCAGACCGTCTAAACCGTCAATAAAATTTACCGAGAAAGCGGTGGCGACGATGATAAAAATAAAGATCGGAATGTACCACCAGCCAATCTGGAAGTTGCCGACGAAAGGCACGTGCAGCAAATCCCAATCAAGCTTAAAATAAAACCAAAGCGCGCCCACCGCGGCGATTAAAGTGTAAATCAGGAGCCGTTGTTTGATGCTTAATCCTCCCTTGCCACGGCCGCGGATGTCTAAGATGTCATCACCCAAACCGATAATGGCGGCGGCTACCAAAGAGCCGAGCGGCAATAGCGTCTGGCTGCGGGTTAAAAAGTTTAGCTGGCGAAAAAAATCCAGGTCAATAAATTTTCCCGCGTAGAAAAACACCAGCGCCACCGCCAGCACCGTCACCCAAATAATTAAGCCCCCCATCGTCGGCGTGCCTTCTTTTTCTTTATGCAAGGCGGTAAAAATCGGCGTCGTGCCGTTGTTGCGGATGCTTTTGCCTAAGCGGTATTTATATAAAAAATGGGTGAGCAGCGGGGTCCATAAGACCGCGGCCAAACTGGCTAAAGCGGTTAAAAACAAAATTTTAACGACGTAAAAATTTTCCATAAGCCTTATTTAAAATTAATCAGCATAATCGCCGCTACCCCTAAAATTAAAAAGACATTGACTAAACTTGAACTGACGGCAAAAAGGTACATAAAAAATCTGCTCTCCTCTTTAATCAGGTAAGAAAAAACGGCATTCGCGGCGATAATGATTAAGCCCAGCAAAGGAATAAAATAAACTTGGCGGGGCGAGCCGATTAAGGTGATGCCAAAATAAATATTGTGGTGCAAACCGATAATATCGGCGCTTACTTTAGAAGTAAGCAATGCGCTTAACAGCCAACTGACGCTGTTTAACAGCAAGCTGATTAAAAGCAACTGCCGCAAAATGGCGTCGCGCCATAAAATACCCATGCCGGTTCTGATTTCACTGGCTTGCAAATGCAGCCAGCCGTAAAATTGGGCTAAGTTGTTATTCATGCCTATATTGTAGCAAAATTACGGCCAAACGCAAATTATTCCGGCAAAAAAATCACGGCCGCTTTCCCGTCGGTAAAAAATAAGTCGCCGGCTTGATTTCTGCCTAAAGTCGGCTCAACGACGCCAAATTCTTGGCTAAAGCTTACTTGGCCGGTAGCCATTAAATCGGCTTTGATTTTGTCTCTTTCTTTGTCAATCGCCGGGTCAATCGCATGAGCCGGAAAAAAATTTTTACTAAGCTCAATCGTTTTGTCAAAATGGGCGGTGGCGAACCAAACCGCGCGCCCATCGGCTAATCTAAACGGCGTTTCCCAAAAATGCACGTGGTGGCGCTCGCGCACCGATTGCTCCGCCGTCGGCTGTTCAAACGCGAAATCATTGGGGCGGCTGTTCCAAAACGTCGGCGTCCCCGGCGCCTGCGGGTAAGGACGGTTATAAATAGCGGTAATTACCATGCGCCATAAAGTTTTAACGCTTATCGAGTCGGTCAAGAGCCAGCCCTTTGCCCGCATATCTTTGATCAGCT
Organism: Candidatus Falkowbacteria bacterium RIFCSPLOWO2_02_FULL_45_15; assembly: GCA_001777995.1. GTDB lineage: Bacteria > Patescibacteriota > Patescibacteriia > Patescibacteriales > XYC2-FULL-47-12 > 2-12-FULL-45-10. The sequence continues at coordinate 18,386 of MFFV01000053.1, forward strand.
CTCCCCGGCGGGCGATAATAATTAAATTGACAGGTTCCATCGGAACGCCAATAATATTTTCGCTATTTTTTGGCAGCCGCTGAAATAATTTTTCCGGGATATCGGCCTGATTGATAATTTGGTATTCCGGTTCGAGCAAAACCGCCGTTTTAGTCAAAGGATGGCTCGCAAAAAAATACAGCCAATAACTGAACCAAGCTACGAGCATAATCATACTGGCCGCGAATATTTTCCGCCGAGACATTAAAATGCTTTTTTTCAACTGGCCGTTAAATTTACTTCTGATTTCTATCGCCGTAATTAAAACCGCGAGCAGCGCTAACCCGGACGCTAAGCTTGCCAATACGTCCGACGGCCAATGCACTCCTAAATAAATGCGGGAAAAACCAACAGCGCCGGCTAATAGTAAACTCGCGAATATTGTCGCTAATTTAGCCCAAAGATTTTTTTGCCGGCGAAAAATAAAATAGGCTACTAAGCCGTAAAAAGCTAACGCGACGAACATGTGCCCGCTGGGAAAGCTGAATCCTTGTTCCAAATATAAAGCGTTAACGAGCGGCGGGCGGGGGCGAGCCACCGCGTATTTAACCAGCCAAACAAACAGCTCCCCTACCCCGACGGATACCAGCAGCGCCGCCAGATAGTAAAAGCCCCTAACCATGAATAAATAACAACTGACGAACAGCAGACCTAAAAAAACTACTTGCCAATTCCCCAGATAGGTTACGAGCAGCATTATCTGGTTTAACCACGGGGTATGGAATATTTGGATTAAATTGATAATTCGTAAATCCGCTTCAATCATCGGCTCCCGCCCGATGACGTCCTGCAACACGCCAAAGAATAAAAAAATGAAAATCGCGCTAGAAACCATCCCTAATGTTAAATGCAAACCGAATTGTTCGTTGGGAGTAATCCTTTTTTTAACAAAGCTAAAAAAGCGCGGGTAACGCGCCATTACTTTCTTTATTTCCGGGTCGTTAACGATTCCCTGACCGGTTGATTTTATTATGGACCTGATAAACCTTAACGGCATAAATAAAATTTTTTAAAAAAATTTAAGCCGACTTTTAAATAATAATATGCTTATTTTTAGGGAAAATAACCAAAGCCGGCGCTAAAAACATCAACCAGTGCAAGAGCATAAACAACCAAACAAACCAAAGTTCATACCCTTGCCAGAAATATTTAGTCTGTAAAATAAGCGCTACCCAAAAAAATACCCAAGCCGCCAGCCAGTAAGGGTTGCGCGTAAAATATTTCATGATGCGCAGAGCGATAAAACCCCAAAATACGCCAAAGATAATTTTGTTGGGAAAATAAATAAAGGGCACGGCAAATTCTTCTCGGCTTTGGTGCACTATCCAATCAATGATTGTGCCGATAACCACTACCAACGCTATTACCGCTAATTGCTGCGCCATAATTTTAGCGGTTGGCGCTAATTGGCTGGTTTTAAACATAGACGCAATAATTAACGGCTGGCTAAAATGCTTATTAAGACGGCGATAATGATGATTAACCACCCGAGATTATAAAAAAATAATTTTATCCCCCGCTCTTTTTCGCCGCTGAAATATAAATATATCGGCCGGCCTAACACGAGCGCGCCGGTGATCGTAGCCGAAACGACCAACAGCAATAAGATTAATATCGGGCCCCAGACGTCTTTTATTTTGCCGAACAGTCGCTCGCCGTGAGTCATCAGCCAGGCAACGGCGCTGACATAAATCAATACTCCCAGCGAACTTAAAAAACTTTGCAGGAGCAAGGGTAATTTTTTCATACTGGTAATTTAAAAATTAATAAGCTATTTATATTTTACTTCTTTTTTGCAATAAAAGCAAAAAGCCGCCTAACGTTTGGAAAATCAATAGCGATGTGATATAGTGGTACATTATGATAAATCTTACCGATGCCGAATTAATCAAGCGGGCGGTTCAAGGCGATGATGCCGCCTTAACGGAGCTCGTGCAACATTACCTTAAGCCGGCGTATGCCTTTGCTTATCGGTACGTACGCAACCGGCAAGACGCGGAAGACATTACGCAGGAAGTGTTTGTTAAAGTTTGGAAAAATTTAAAAAAGTTTGACGCCAGCAAGCCTTTCCATCCCTGGCTATACCAAATCACTAAAAACACTTGTTTTGATTGGCTAAGGAAGAAATCAGCCGTCCCCTTCTCTGAATTGGACAAAATAAAAGAAATTGCCGCGGACGCTTCGCCTCCACCAGACGTTTTAGCCGACCAAAGCCTGCTGCAAGATGAACTCACGGCCGCCGCCGAGCGGCTGGCGCCGAAATACGCGAAAGTAATTTCTCTCTACCATCAGCAAAACTTGAACTTTAGGCAAATTGCCGAATTATTGCAAGAACCTCTTAATACCGTTAAAAGCCGCTATCGGCGCGCCTTATTGTTAATGAAAAAAATGCTTAAATTAAATTAAGGATGCACCAAAACGCGTCCTGTTGCCGTATATTATTTGTATACCATAACCATATGGAAAACTATTTTACCCAATTCCCTGCCGGCCAAAAAATTGAGGCCCCTGACGGCTTGTTAGATAAAGTTATGTCCCGGATTATTGCCGAGAAAAGATTGCGGCTGCGCCGCCGCTTGTTTGGCATTTTAATGTTATTGTTGGCGAGCATAGCCGGCGCCGTGCCGGCTGGACAAGCTTTTTGGAATGACGTTACCGGCTCCGGGCTTAATTTATATTTAACTTTAGCGTTTTACGATTGGAGCGCGATTTTAAATAATTGGCAAGATTTCAGCTTCACTATCTTAGAATCATTGCCCGTCATCAGCGCCGCGGCACTGCTCGGCGCGGGACTGGCAGTATTACTAACCCTTAAATACGCGATTCAGTATTACGAAAAAATTTCTCCTTCTTCACTATTGTTTAAAACAATTAACTAACCAATATGAACCTGCAAACTTTTTTTCAATCTAAAAAATTTAAATGGCTGCTAGCCGGCATTGGCGCGCTTATTATTGCGCTCTTGATATTCCAGTTAGGCGCAACCGTCGGCTCCCGCAAAGCGCGCTTTGAGTACCGCTGGGCGCAAAATTATCACCGGATGTTTGGGGGCCCTAAAGGCGGTTTTTTTCAAGACTTTACCGGACAAGATTTCGTCAGCGGCCATGGCACTGCCGGCGATATTATTAAAATTGACGGGGACAATTTAATTATCCAAGGGCAAGATGACGTTGAAAAAATAATAACGATTGCCAGCTCTACCGTTATTAAAAGCGGCGCTAACGACCTGACGGCGTCAGCGTTAAAAATTAACGATCCGGTGGTAGTTATCGGTTCGCCGCAAGAGGACGGTTCAATACTCGCAAAAATTATCAGGATGTTTAATCCGGAAGATAATTTGCCGCCGCCTCCCCCTCGCCCAAAAAAATTTAGAATGTGGCGCTAGTAATATTTATGCAATTTATCCGTAAACTGCTAAAAAGAAAATTGCTCCTCGCCGTCATAGTCGTAATTCTAGCCGGCAGCGGCTATTTTGCTTATAAAACTTTTAATGCCCAAGAAAGCGATGCTCGCTATCTAACGGCAGCGGTAACTAAAGGGACTTTAGTCGTTTCCATCAGCGGCAGCGGCCAAGTTTCTAACTCCAACCAAGTTGAAGTTAAGCCTAAAGTTTCCGGCGATATCATATCAGTGGGAGTAACCAACGGGCAAGAAGTAAAAGCGGCGGCGTTGATTGCCCAACTGGACGCGAGAGAAGCGCTTAAAGCGGTGCGCGATGCCGAAGCAAATCTGACGAGCGCCAGGCTCTCGCTGGAAAAACTCAAACAGCCGACGGACGCTCTTTCTCTTCTCCAGACGGAAAATGCTCTTGCTCAAGCCAAAGATAATTTAACGAAATTAACGCTCTCCCAGGAGACGGATTATCAAAAAGCTTTGGAAGCGAAACAAAAAAACGAAGCTGACCTTAAGAAAACTTACGAAGACGGATATAATGCCGTCTCTAACGGCTTGATTGCCCTGCCGGAAGTGATGAGCGGCCTTAACGATATCCTTTTTAGCTCGGGTGACTTTGGGCGCTCTCAACAAAACGTTGATTGGTATTTGAATCAAGCCAGCGTGGACAACCGCGATAAAGCGACCGGCTATCGCAATGACGCGGTTAATACCTATTATCAAGCGCGCGCCGCGTATACTAAAAATTTAGACGATTACAAAGCCGTTTCCCGCACGGCTGACGCCGAAATCATAGAATCCCTCATCGCCGGAACTTACGAAACGGCTAAACTAATCGCCGATGCGGTTAAAGCCCTAAATAATTATCTTGATTTTGTTCAGGACGACATGGAACTGCGCAACCAAACTATTCCGGCCGCGATGTCCGCGCATCAAGCAAGCATAGATTCTTATACCGGAATCGCCAATGGCCATCTTGCCAGCCTGCTCTCAATCCAAACTGCGATTCGCGCTAACCAAGAAACAATTTTGAATTCCAACCGAGACATCAAAGAAATGGAGCAGAACAATCCGCTGGAATTAGCCGCCGCGAAAACCGCCATTAAAGAAAAAGAAGGGTCGCTAGCCAAACTTAAAGCCGGCACCGACCCGCTCGACATCCAATCGGCTGAATTGACGATTAAACAGCGCCAAAATTCGCTGTTGGACGCGAGAGAAAAGCTCGCTGATTATTTCGTCCGCGCGCCGTTTGACGGCGTGATTGCAAAACTGGACGCGGCCAGAGGAGACTCGGCTTCTGCCGCCACGGCGCTCGCCACATTAATCACTAAACAAAAAATAGCCGAGATGTCTTTGAACGAGGTTGACGCGGCTAAAGTGAAAATAGGACAAAAAGCCACTTTAACTTTTGACGCGCTTCCCGATCTAACCCTTACGGGTCAAGTCGCTGAAGTAGACGCCATCGGCGCCGTTTCCCAAGGCGTCGTTACTTATGCCGTCAAAATCGGTTTTGATACCCAGGATGAGCGGGTAAAAACCGCAATGAGCGTCTCCGCCTCCATCATTACGGAAGTAAAAACGGATGTTCTGCTGGTTCCTAACTCCGCCGTCAAATCGCAGGGCGAGTCAAGTTACGTCGAAATGCCGGCCGAAACCGATATCGCGGCGGCGGCTACAACCGCGAACGGCATCGTGCTTCAAGAGTCTCTGCGCCGCCAAACGATAGCAGTCGGTTCAGCCAACGATGAATTGAGCGAAGTTACGAGCGGCCTTAAAGAAAACGACATTATAGTAACGCGGGTAACGCAGACGACCGGCGCTCAATCATCGTCCGCCCGGCAAAATTCTACTCTTAGAATCCCCGGCATTAGCGGCGGAGGTTTTCGTTGAGTATTATGATTGAATGCAAAAACATCGTAAAAACTTACCGGAGCGGAGAAATAGACACTCAAGTGCTTAAAAACATATCGTTTAAAATCAATGACAACGAGTTTGTCGCCATTATGGGGCCTTCCGGTTCCGGCAAATCAACCCTGATGCATATAATCGGCTGTCTGGATACGCCAACGAGCGGAGAATATCTGCTAGACGGCCAAGACGCGTCTAAACTATCCGCTGATGAATTAGCGGATGTCCGCCGGCAAAAAATCGGCTTTGTTTTTCAGGCGTTCAACCTCCTGCCCCGGGCAACGGTGCTGCGCAACGTCAGTTTGCCGCTGGTCTACGCCGCCGTTGCCAAAGAAGAGCGGGAGGAACGAGCAAAAGAAACGTTGCGCGCTTCTGCTTTCCCGGAAGGATTTTGGCATCACTATTCAAACCAGCTATCGGGAGGAATGATGCAAAGAGTGGCGATTGCCCGCGCTTTGGTAAATAACCCCGCTCTTATTCTGGCGGACGAACCGACCGGCAACTTAGACACTAAAACCGGTGCCGTCGTGCTAGCGACTTTTCAGCTTCTGCATCAAGAGCAAGGCCGAACGATCGTGCTGATTACGCATGAGCCGTATGTGGCCGAGCACGCCGAACGGATTATTCATATCCGTGACGGCGAAATTGTCAGCGACGGCGTTAACCGTAACCGCCGCCTTATCAATAACGACCATTAGTATGATTCTTTCCGATTTATTCCACGAAACCTACGCCGCCCTTTCGGCGAATAAAGTGCGCTCCGGTTTGACGATTTTGGGCATTGTCATCGGCATCGGATCGGTGGTAGCGATGATTTCCATCGGCCAAGGGGCTGCTGGTTCAATTCAGGCGAGCATCCAATCCATCGGCTCTAACTTAGTAATGGTGCAGCCGGGCTTCCAGAGGGGCGCGGGAGCCGGTCCGGTAAGCGCCGGCCGCGGCTCGGCGACCACGCTCAAACAGGAAGACGCCGACGCCATCCAAAAGGAAATTACGCAAGCCCTGGCGGTCGCTCCGGAAATTTCGCGCCGCTATCAAATTACCGCCAAAGGGAAAAATACCAACACGCAGGTAATCGGCACCGTCGCCAGCTATTCTCAAGTAAGAAACGTCCAGGTTGATCTCGGCTCATTCATCTCCGAACAAAACGTGCGCGCTTTGTCCAAAGTGGCCGTGCTTGGCCCGACGACGCGCGACGACTTGTTTGGCGAAGGAACGAACCCGGTGGGCGAAACGATCCGCGTCAACCGCGTAGATTTTAAAGTAATCGGCCTTACCCAATCCAAAGGCGGAACCGGATTTACCAATCAGGATGACATAATTTTCGTTCCCATCTCTACCGCCCAGCGGTTTTTGGCCGGAGACGCGTATGTTACTACGATTAGCGTTCAGGCAAAAGACGCGGGTTCGCTGGCGACCATCCAACAGGAAATCACCGACTTATTGTTGCAAAGACATAACATCGCCGACGCTCAACTGGCGGATTTTCAAGTATTAAACCAACAAGACATCGTTCAAACCGCTTCCGCCGTCACTAACACCATGACCATGCTGCTTGCTTCCATCGCCGGCATATCTTTGATTGTGGGCGGCATCGGCATTATGAACATGATGCTCACGACAGTTACGGAAAGAACGCGCGAAATTGGGCTGCGCAAAGCTATCGGCGCGAAAAGAAAAGACATCAGCCTGCAATTTCTGGCGGAAGCGGTAACGCTGACTTTTATCGGCGGATTGATCGGGATTATTCTGGGCTGGGCCAGTTCGCTCGCGGTTACCGCGTTCACGGGCATCGCGACCAAAGTTTCTTTACCGGCGATAGCGCTTGCTTTCGGAGTATCGGCCGCCATTGGGATTGTTTTCGGCTACTACCCTGCCCGCCGGGCCGCCGCCTTAAATCCCATAGAAGCTCTGCGATACGAATGACATAAGTTTAAAAAGCCAAAGGTTAAAATTTAAATTATAAAAAATAATAAGTTAAATTATGAACAAAACACTACTAATTATTCTGGTTGTTGCGATCGCAGCCGGAGGGGCGGCATTCTACGGCGGGATGAAATACGCTGAAAGCAAAAACCCCCGGAGCCGGCTTTCGCAGGCGGATTTCCAAAATCTGCAAAATCTTTCGCCGGAAGAGCGCCAGCAGAGATTGCAGGAGATGGGGGTTAATGCCGGTAATTTTCGCGGCGGCAGAGCGGCCGGACAGACAGGAGGCGGGTTTGCCTCGGGAGAAATAATCTCGAAAGACGATACCAGCGTTACCATTAAACTTCGCGACGCCCGCCTGCCGGACGGACAGGGCGGTTCAAAAATCATCTTTCTCTCCAATTCCACGGAAATCGGAAAATTCGCGACCGGGACGGCAAGCGACCTTGAAGTCGGAAGTGCGATTACCGTCAACGGCAAAACAAATTCGGACGGCAGCATCACGGCCGATTCCATTCAAATCAGGCCTTTGGCACAGCCAGCGGCACAATAAATCCAAACACCTTGCACCAAAATTCCCTGCCCTATCGTATATTAAATGTAAAGGTCATTCATTATTTAACTTAATTAAAATCGTATGAGATATAAAATATTAGTTTACGCGTTTGTCCCCGTTATGGCTTTTGGCCTGTTGGGAGTCAGCGCCGTTTACGCTCACGGATTTTTTGGCGGCTTTGGCCGGGGGTTTAGCGGCGTTTCTTCGGAGCAAATCGCAACGCAGACGCAAACTATGTTTCAGAATATGGCGGATACGCTGGGAATCAGCGTTGACGAGGTAAAAGCGGGCTGGGCGCAAGGCAAAAATATCGCGCAGATTGCCCAAGACCAAGGCATTAGCCAAGAGCAGCTGCAGCAAAAAATGAAAGAGGCGCGGCAACAACAATTAAAAACCCAAATGCAATCATTAGTTGATAAAGGAATTATCACCCAGTCCCAAGCCGACCAAAGACTTAAATGGATGGAAACTAAAACGCAAAAAGCGACCGGCAAAGTGTTGAAAGGCATCAAAGGCATGCATGGCTGGGGCTTTTAGTAACAGACGAATTGAATGGGCCTAAA
>MFFV01000054.1:0-2651 GCA_001777995.1 Candidatus Falkowbacteria bacterium RIFCSPLOWO2_02_FULL_45_15
GGGCACAGGCGTAAGAAAAGAAGCGATTTTGCCAACGCTTTTTGATTCAACGTCACCAAAAGTTTTATCGCCCTTGCGTATAATGCCGATATCAATCACGATGGCTTCTGGTTTGATGTAAGCGGCGGTTAAGTAATGTTTTTTGCCAACAGCGGTAATGACGATGTCGGCTTGCTGAGAGCAACTTCGCAGTTCGTTTGCGCTATGCTTATCATAAGAACAAGGCAGAATAGTCGCTCCGCGCTGCTGTAAAATTTCACCAACGCCGTTCATAAAAATATCGCTGTGCGCGAGCAGCGCAACGGTTTTACTCCGCAAATCACAGTTAATGCTGTTTAAAATTTCTAAAATAACGGCCGCGAGTACCGGAATTTGATATGTTTTGCCCGCTCGTATTTTTTTTAAATTCTCCGGATGAAAGCCGTCCACCTCTTTAGCCGCGCTAACAGCCGCCGCGATTTTATTGGCATCAAAATGTTTAGGCAGAGGCATTTGCAGTAATATGCCGTCAATTAAATCGTCTTTGTTTAAATAATCAATGCAATTTAATAATTCCTGTTCGTTCACATTATCATCAAATTTATAAAGATGCGTGTCAAGGCCGCATTTTTTCGCTTCGGTTTGTTTGCGCGCCACATACAGCGCCGAATCCGGCCGTTCGCCCACTAACAAAATCGCCAAGTTTGGCCGACTTGGCAACTTAACTACTTCTTTAACGATTTTATCTTTAATTTTTTCGGCTAAAGCGTTGCCGTCGATGATTTTACACATAACAACTAACACATAACATAAAACACATAACACACTATGTGTAATGGTTACTAGTGAACTCCCGGAAGCGGAAATTGCAGACAGAAACTTTTTACCTCTTCTTTTATTGCCTGCAATTTAGCCGCATCGTCTTTAGACGCGAGCGCGTCGTTAATCCAAGCGGCGATTTTTTGCATAGCCGCTTCCTTCATGCCGCGGGTAGTCGCGGCCGGAGTGCCGAGCCGCAAGCCGGACGGGTCCATCGGGCTGCGCGGCTCGTGCGGAATGGTATTTTTGTTCGCGGTAATGCCGACCGCGTCCAGCGCCGTTTGCGCTTGTTTGCCCGTGATATTTTTATTGGTTAAATCAATTAAAATCAAATGAGTGTCAGTGCCGTCAGTTACTAGTTTAAAGCCATGGCTTTTCAATGCGTCGGCGAGCGCTTTGGCGTTTAGAATAATTTGGCGCGCGTAATTTTGGAAATCCGGCTGCAGCGCTTCCGCAAAACAAACCGCTTTGCCCGCAATAATATGGTCGTGCGGCCCGCCTTGCAAACCGGGGAACACCGCTTTATCAATCGCCGCCGCATATTTTTCTTTACACATAATAATGGCGCCGCGCGGGCCGCGCATGGTTTTGTGCGTCGTAGTCATTACCACGTCAAAATACGGAGTCGGGTTTTCCAGTTGTTTGCCGGCGATTAAACCGGCCGTGTGCGAAATGTCGGCAAAAGCAACGGCGTTGACCGAGTCGGCAATCGCCCGGAACCGCTGCCAGTCAATCGCGCGCGGGTATGCCGTAAAGCCGGCGACGATTAACTTTGGCTTATGCTCCTGCGCCAAGCGTTCCACTTCATCCATATCCAGCCAGCCGTCGGGTTTGCAGGTATAGGGGACTACTTTGTAGCTGCGCCCGGAAAAACTAATCGGCAAGCCGTGCGTGATGTGGCCGCCGTGGTCAAGCTTCAATCCCATAATGGTATCGCCGTAGTTCAGCAGCGCAAAATAAACGGCCGCGTTGGCCGGAGAGCCGGAATAGGGCTGGACGTTAACATGTTCGGCGGAAAATAGTTTTTTTGCCCGCTCAATCGCGATGTTTTCTATCGCGTCAACATTAACTTGGCCGCCGTAGTAGCGTTTGCCCGGGTATCCTTCCGAGTATTTATTGGTTAAAATTGAACCGGCCGCTTCCAGCACCGCCGCCGAAGTATAATTTTCCGACGGAATCAGTTCTATGCCTTCGCGCTGGCGGCTGGTTTCGGCTTGCAGAGCGGCATAAATTTCCGAGTCTTGTTGGAGAGAAGTAAATTGCATATGGTTTGAAGTTACTGTGCTTTTATAATATGTCAGAGCACAAGCTTTGTCAAAAAGAAAAAAGGGTCTCGATGATTTTGAGTCGAGACCCTATCGTAGACATTATTCACGTTAGTACGCGTAGGCATTTAACTTTCCATCCGTTCCTCGATTGCGAATCGCTGTCCCATATAAATGATCGGGTTTTTTACGGAGAGGATGTTGAGCGCATAGCTGAAAGCATTATCAAGGTCTAAAATAGTCGCGTTCGGAACATCTCGGGGCATCTGCAAGCTGCTCCAGATATTTTCTGGGAAGTCTTTAATGCCCGGAGGAACCGAAATTACCGGCCAGGTTGTATGCGCGGCCAGCATCGGTCCGAGCCCGTTGCTGCGTCCGGCAATGGCGAGAATTACTCCGCTGTCCGGAAAATCACGTTGAAGTTCTTCCAAGCGCCGTAAGCAAGCAATTGGTTGCTTGTGCCCAGAGAAAGTGACTTCAATGCGGTTGATGCTTGCAGGCAATCCGGGTGTTTCGGGAAAATTATCTTTTTTAGAACCTCGCCACAGCACAATCGCCTGGCGCGGGATGCGGATGCGTTCGGTCAGG
>MFFV01000054.1:2663-5232 GCA_001777995.1 Candidatus Falkowbacteria bacterium RIFCSPLOWO2_02_FULL_45_15
GTCGCCGTCGCGAAAGCGCTGTTTGCTTAATTCCGTCCAGTCTTGATCTCGCAGGCGCCAACTGTCGTTGTCAATTACATCAGCAACGACCAATTCCCCGTCTGCCGTGTTGCCGAATTCAATTTTGATATCAACTAGGCGAAGTCCGAGCGTATTCCAGGCACCTTCCAGCGCCAGAAATACTTTGCGCAGAACTTCATTCATTGGTTGGATGAGTGAATGGTCTTTATCTACTTTGTTGCGCGGAATCGTGCATCCGAGATCACATTCCGGATGGCCGAGAGGCCGTTTTGCGTGCAGAAGTTGCCAGACATCAGTGCGCGGATTGGCAATCAACGGATCTTCCTGGCCTTTCTGCGGGTCAAGCCCCTCAATGACGGTTTCGCCGTCAATAATGAGTTTGCCGCCGCTGGTTTTCAGAAAAAATTCGGTATAGAGGCGGCTAAACCGATATGGCTCATTATCCGGTCGGACCATTTCGGGATGGCGCTTGGTAAAGCTGCCGCCAGCCAGGCGGCGGGCGACAACTTCCAGCGGGATCATTTTGGCCCTTTCAGCCAGGAATTCATTTTCCGATAGCTGGTGCATAAAAGCCGTAGGAATACCAGCTAATTTCAACAACTCAAACATTCTGCAGGTGGTGGATGTCGCGCACTGTGCTTTCGTACCGAATTGTTTGGTCAACCTCGGATCGTCATGCGCGGTGATATCCGGCTTGCTCTCCATAATGACAAGATTCGGCAGACCTTTAACTTCCCAGCCCTTTTTTGTTTTGCCTTCAAATAACAGCTCCCCTTTTTGGATATGCGAATTATCGTTCATCGTGTATTTCCTCCTTTTCGTCCTTTCGGATTTTTTGTTTTTGGTTAGATCGCTAAGTCAAATCGTTTGAAGATGGTATCGACGTGCTTTAGACTCTGTTGCGGGTCAAAACAGACGTCGATTTCTTCGAGCGAAAGATTCGCGGTGATTTCTGGGTGAGCGGCAACGAGATCACGGAATGTTTTTCCGTCTTCCGTCTGGAAAGTGCCGCGTTTGACTGAAAAACAGATGCCCTCAAGCAGGTCGTAGGCCTGATCGCGCGCCATGCCTTTCCCAGTCAAGGCCATCATTACCCGCTGGGCGAAGATGATACCGCCGGTTTTCTGCAGGTTGCGTTTCATATGTTCCGGGAACACTTCCAGCTTTTCAAGCGTGTCGGCAAAACGCTTTATCATAAAGTCAAGCAGAATGGTCGCGTCCGGCAAGAAAATACGCTCGGCCGCGGAATTTTCCAGTGTTCGTTCACACCAGACGACTTCGCATTCATAGGCCGGAATAAGGTACCCGCGCATCATTCTTGCCAGCGAACAGACATTTTCGCTTTTAATAGGGTTGCGCAGAAAGCTTTTTCCCGGCATAGCCGAAGAACCCTTGGCGCCGGGGCGTTTGAATTCCGCAACTTCGTTGATATCGGTTCCAGCCAGATGCCGAATTTCAGTCGCGAACCGGTCAAGCGAATTAGCGACAGCGACCAGCGCGCTGATGTAGCGCACTATGATATCGCGGCTCAAAATTTGGGTGGAGATGCGCGCCGGTTTTAGCCCGAGGTAGCCGCAGGCCAACTCCTCAACCGTGGGGTCAAGGACATAAGTTCCAACCGCGCCGGAAATTTTTCCCACACGGGCATCCTCCCTGACTTTTTGGAGATTGGCAATATGACGTTCGACCACATCCAGCCATCCCAGCAATTTCAGTCCGAAAGTGATCGGTTCGGCGTGGATGAAATGCGTCCGGCCGATCATCGTCGTATAGCGATGTTTTTCCGCTCTGGCGGCGATAACCCTCCGCAGCCGGTTCATTTTTTCCAAAATGAGGCCGAGAGAAGCGACTAGTGTCATTGCTAATCCTGTGTCCTCGTCATCGTATGAGGTCATGCCGGCGTGGAAATGCGGCTTGACTTTATCCGGTAGTTGTTCCGTGACTGCTAGAATGAAAGCGATCAGATCGTGGTCATTTGTTTTTTCCAGTTCATCCGCTCTGGCGAGGATGGCCTCGGTTATTTTTACCCTCCTTGTCAACTTGTGAATGATTTCAGGGATTTCTCCCAGCTTTCCGCGTGCTTGAAGTACAGCGGCTTCTACTTCTAACCAGTTGGTTTTTTTTGCCAATTCGGTCCAAAGCACTCCCATCTCTGGTGTAGTGTATCTCTGGATCATGTCAAATCCTCTCTTTCTTCCAAATTTAGTTATGAAGGTGCGAAACGGACACCTTCTTTGTGTTCCGTTTGGTGCTGTTAAAGTACAATAAAACGGAGAAAAATGCAACCCGCCGACAGCTTGCGCAGTCAGGCGGGCAGTGATAAAAAAATGATTATTAAATTATTTATTTATCAGAAAGTAACAAACGTCACCATCCTGTACTTCATAGGCCTTGCCCTCGGTTCGCACCAACCCTTTTTCTTTGGCTTTGCTCCAGCCGCCAGCCGCCACAAAGTTTTGCCAATTTATCACTTCGGCGCGGACAAAGCCCTTGATAAAATCGGTATGGATTACGCCGGCTGCTTCCGGCGCCAGCGCGCCGCGGGTAA
>MFFV01000055.1 GCA_001777995.1 Candidatus Falkowbacteria bacterium RIFCSPLOWO2_02_FULL_45_15
AGTTGATTAAAAAAGCCGCCCGGCAAATCGGCGCCGACCGGCTCACGCCGATTAAAGAAATGTTAGGCAATGATTTTAATTGGGATGAAATCCGCTTAACTTTGGCTAAAACAGTTGACAAGTTTTGATAGCTACTATAATATCTGCTATCCTTTAGTTAGGAGGGTGAAATAAAGTTCTTTGCCAAGAAACAAACTAGTAAACAAATTTTATTCCAGAATCTAACGGAGGATCTGATTATGAAATGGATTTATATTCCACTGGTGGTTTTAGTTGCGTTACTAATTGTCTGGCTGGTAAAAAATTGGCGGCAAACTATTTTCAGGAAAAGAGTAGCCCAAGCGCTGCAAAACTTCCAGGAGAATACGCAAGCACAAATTAAAGACTATTTCAGAAGCAAAAAATGGCGTATCCCAAACAATTTTGAAACGAAGTTAGCGGCGATGGAAGAACAGGGGTTGCTTTCTTGGCGCAAAGGAAAATTTATAGTGTACCGGCTAACCGAGCCAGGAAAGGGGCTGCTGCCTAAGCCAAAAGTGGAAGTTTCGGCAGTAACGCGGACCTTTGATGCCAAAGAGTTTCAACGCAAACCAAAATAATGTCTTGCTATTTAGTTAAAAAAAGGGCATATGTTTGATATATGCCCCTTTTATTTTTCTATACAACTGATTTAAAATTTATCCATACACCTTCCAGAATACCCACACACCAAATTTTGGTGTGGGGGATGAATGGAAAGTGTGGATCTTCCCGCAGGGTTTACCCCTACACCAAAATTGGTGTTGGGGTTTAATGCCCGGCGGTGAAGGTGTTTGGATTTATTTTCTTTTGTCTAAAGCCAGACATACCGAATTGATGCAATATCTTTTGCCCTGCCTGCCGGCAGGCAGGCGCTTGTCTTTGAGCCCGTCGTCAAAAACATGCCCCAAGTGAGCCCCGCAATTTTTACATTTAACCTCGGTGCGGCTCGTGTCATGGCTTTGGTCTTCCCGCAGTTCAATATTTTCTAAATTCGCCGGCTCGCTAAAACTGGGCCAGCCCGTTCCCGAATCAAACTTTGCGTCGGAGGAAAAAAGCTCCGCGCCGCAGACGGCGCATTTATACATCCCTTGCTCGTGGTTATTCCAGTACTTGCCTGAAAACGGCGCTTCCGTGCCGCCGGTGCGCGCCACCCGGCGCAATTCGGGCGAAAGCTCGCCGTCTTTTTTAATTGGCGACTTCATATTTTATTGTTTTAAGGGAAAATTAAAGAGGACAGCCGGCTGGTTGGTTAAGATGGCGAACTTCTCCCTGGCGCATATTGATGAAATTGTTGCCAGTCAGGGTTTCGTTACAGGTTTTGTTTAAGACAATTCCCCAATCCATTAGGCCGGGGCCGCCAACGCTGTTTAGGACGATGTTGCCGTTGATGAGAGAATTATCGCCGGAGAGGAAGATGAGGCCGGCTTGGCCGGCAACGCCGCGAGTGTTGGAGTCGGTGATACTGTTGTTGGAGGCGACGGCGCGGGCGCCGGTGATTTGAAGGCCACTGGTGCCGGTTTTGATAATGTTGTTTTGAAGCACCTGAATATCACTGCCATTGACCTGAATGGCAAAACCGAAAGGAGAGGTGATGGCGTTTTGCCTGATAATGGTTCCGGGAGCGTTTAGACCCGCGACTTCAGGAATATAGACGCCGAGAGCAAATCCTTTAATGGAGTTAAGGTCAATAACCACATTACTAAACCCGTTGCCATTTGAAGAAGCGGAATTTAATCTGATACCGCTGCCGCCAGTACCGGAACTGGAAAGAGCGTTTTGGTGGATAGTTAATCCGTCAAAGCCGTCTGGCGACCAGATACCGGCGTAAGAAGAATTATTAACAATATTGTCGGAGACGGAAAGGTTGTGGCTGCGGGCGCCGTTTGGAACATTGCCGATGGCGCCGGAGATAACAATGCCGGCGACACCGCCGATAACGGTATTACCGGAAATAATAGAGTTTTCCGAAGTGCCTAAATTTATACCGGAGACGGAACCGCTGACGCCGCGAGAGGTAATATAGTTGCCGGTGAGGCGGGCGCCCGACTGGTTGTTGACTTTAATGCCGTTACTGGCGGCATCGGCAATAACAGAATTGTCGGCAATAATTATGCCGGGGTTAGAGTTGTAAGGACCGGAGCCTTTGGGTAAAACCTCAATGCCAATGGCGTTAGGGTAGGTGGCTCCGGTCATATCAACGCGGTTATTCAAAATTTTAATACCGTGCAGTCCCCCGAAATAAGGCGGGGAATTCCGTTTATCGCCGGCGGCGATGGCGTACTGGCCGCAACGGCGAATGTACATATTTTGAACCGTAACAAAACTGGCACCGTCGGTAAGCATAACGCCCGCGCGCGCGGCGATGGTCGGGTCCTGGCAGTCAATTTGCAGGTCATGAATGAAAACGTTATTTTGGCCTTTTACCCAGATGGGATGATTAACGGGAGCTAAGACGTCGGCGTCAGGAAGAAGGACGGCGGCGTCGCCGGCGCCGAAAACAGTGGAGTCGGACGGCGGGAAAAGGTTTTGGCCGAGGCGGTATCGTCCGTTGGGAAAGTAGACGCTGTCGCCGGCGGAGATGGAGGAGAGAAGGGCATTGACGGCAGGAGCGTCGTCGGTTGTGCCGTCGCCCTTGGCGCCGAAGTCCAAAACATTAAAAACGGAAGGGGCCTGCTCGCTCAATATTCCTTCCACTAACGCTTGTTTGGTTGAAGGAATACTGAACGCGATCAAGTCCCAAAGAAAAAAAGCCAGTAAAAATAAAATTAGGCAAATAATAAGGGGTGAGATAAACTTCTGAAGATTAAGATTTTTTTTTATATCCATAATTTATTTAATTTTAATGAAATTAAAAACGACAACTAAGATTTGCTTATAAGACTTGCCTATAGTATAGTAAAAAAAATAATTTAAATCAACGGTATGAAAATTTGGAGCGGGTAAGGGGAGTCGAACCCCTCTCAACAGGTTGGAAACCTGTGGTAATACCGATATACGATACCCGCTTTTTATTTTAACGCTAACGCAAACTTAGCATAAATAAACTCTGCTGTAAACATAAATTTATACGAGCGGCACGAAGACAAACCCGGGGAATTCTTGCTGCCTAAATTTGCCCGCCGCCGCCTTATCAATCTGCCAAATAGAATTTTGGATGGGGATGACTAAGCGCCCGCCTGATTTAAGTTGAGATAACAACTCGTCCGGCAGCTCTTCCGCCGCCGCCGAAACTAAAATTTTATTAAAGGGGGCAAGCGGCGGACAACCCAATTCTCCGGTTACTAATTTTATCTCCGCCCAATTCAATTCATAGTTAGCTAAATTTTTCCGGCCCAATTCCGCCAGTTCCGGCACGATTTCCACGCCGCATACCTTGCCCGCCGGCCCAACGATTTGCGCTAATAACGCCGTTGTCCAGCCGGAGCCGGAGCCAACGTCTAAAATTTTTTCCCCGGCTTGCGGCTGCAGCTTTTCCAACATAAAGGCAACCGTAGTCGGCTGGGATATTGTCTGCCCGTATCCAAGCGGCAGGGGGTAGTCGCCGTAAGCTTCGTTTAAATATTTCCGGGGCACAAAATCCGCGCGGTCAATTGTTCTAAACGCATCAACAATGCGCGAAGTCTTTAAAACTCCGGCATCTGTTAAATGATTAGTTAACTCATTTTGACTCATATTTGGTTATCCAAATGGAAATTAGAAGTTTGCTTTTGAGTTTTCTATTTTCCGCTTGCTATTTTCTATTACTAATTTCCAATTTCTAAACAACTAATCTCTAAAGCTCTCTACTATCTCCCCCACTTCTTTTGCCGTCTTCGCGCCCATTAACTTAATTCTAAGCTCCTTCGCGCCATCAAAGCCGAACGCATACGCCTTAAAATGTTTCTTCATGATGTTAAAATTTTTGTGCCCCGCAAATAATTTTTCAAACAGCTTGGTATGCTCTGCCATTACTTCCAACTTTTTCTTTGCATTCATCCCTCCCCCCTTACTAAGGGGGGAGGGTCGAAACCACCACGGCTTGCCAAAAACGCTGCGGCCGACCATAATGCCGTCTAAATTATATTGTTTTGCTTTTTGGTAAGCGTCAACTAAATCAGCCACATCGCCGTTGCCGATTATTAACGCGCCAACTTTACTCTCTTTGACAATCTCGGCCGCCCGACCAATTATATCCCAGCGCGCTGATACTTTTGACATTTCTTTGCGCGTCCGCCCGTGCACTAT
Source organism: Candidatus Falkowbacteria bacterium RIFCSPLOWO2_02_FULL_45_15 (assembly GCA_001777995.1). Classification (GTDB taxonomy): domain Bacteria; phylum Patescibacteriota; class Patescibacteriia; order Patescibacteriales; family XYC2-FULL-47-12; genus 2-12-FULL-45-10. Next base: position 4,246 of record MFFV01000055.1, read on the forward strand.
GATTGCTGCCGGCTTTGCCGCAAGCAATGCCGGCATCCAAGTTTCTGTCTCATTTTTATTATAGCCGATGCGAGTTTTAACGGAAACCGGCAATCCGGCTGCTCCTGCTTTCGTAGCTAAAATAATTTCCTGCGCCAATTTAGGATTTTTTATCAACGCCGCGCCGGCGCCTTGTTTTTCCACTTTCCTGTCCGGGCAGCCCATATTAATGTCAATGCCGTCAAAACCAAGTTCGGCTAACAGACGGGCGCTCGTATAAAAATTTTTCGGTTTAGCCCCAAAAATTTGCGCCACAATCGGATGTTCGGCGGAAGAATACTTTAAATCAATTAGTAAATTATTTTTTCCCGCCGAGCAAAGTCCGTCCGCCGAAACAAATTCGGTCCAAAAAACGTCCGGCCGGCCGTATTTAACAAACATCCGCCGGAAAGCCGCGTCCGTTACGTCCGCCATCGGCGCGAGGCACATTATCGGTTTCTTTTGCCGCCGGCTCCGCTTTAACGATTTTATCCAAAAACCCAAGTTTTTATTGTCTCTTTTCATAAATTTAAATTAGGATGCAACTCTCGTCTTTCTCTTGTCATTCCCGCGAAAGCGGGAATCTCCAGTTTGTTTTAAATTTATTCCCTTATATCTTAGATTCCCGCTTTCGCGGGAATGACAGACATAACATTTTATAACTTTCATTACTCTAACATAAAAATTACCGCTCTTCAACCTTACTATAATTAACAAAACCTTCTCGATTGAGAAGGTTTTGTTTTATATTCATTTGTCGCTATCTTAAAACCCCGAGCCCGGTATCCCACCGCCTCCGGCAGCGCCCGGCTCCATCGGGCCGGCTCCAAATTCTTCGCCGCCGCTATTTATTTCCTGCCTTCTAAAGGCGTCCGGCAGTTCAAAGTTAACATTTGACCTCGTATCCGCTTTAATACTAGGCAAATAGGTATTGGTGCCTTGCAGTTCCTGCATTATCTCCTGCAAATCTTGGCGCGTCGCGTAAGCGTCTTCCACCATCGCGATTAACTCTTCCGCGTCAAATTTCCCCTTCACGAGTTGCTGTAATTCGGCTATCTGGCTCTTCATCGTCGCTAATAAATCTTCCGCTTCGCCGGTATCCACTTTCTTTTTCTGTAAACTCTTGATTTGCGACTCAATCTTTTTAATTTCGCTCGCCGCGTTTCTTAATCCTTGAGTCACGTTAATGGCGGTTTCAATCGCCATCTGGCTGTTGCGGATGTCATCCATACCGCCGTAAAACTCGTCTTCTAATTTTTCTAACGCCGAGCCCGGGTCAGTTTTGGCTAATGTTACCACTCCCAAAAAGGCCCCTTTAATAGCCGCTACCTCTTCTTTAAAGGTGTTTAATATTTCAGTCAAATTTAATTTCTTATTTGCTTTAACTCGTGATTCAACGCGCTTAACATCTCGCTCTAATCTCTTCATGTCTCTGTCTCCTTGTCTCATCATCTGACAAAGCCGGCCTAAGTCCCCCATTCTTGGCCCCCATTCCTGCATGGTCATCCCGACGTCTTCCACATCGCCGATAATGTCTTCCAATTCATCGGCCGTTTTAGCGTCTTGAATCTTTTTAACCAAGCCGTCCGTCGCTTTTAAGGCGTTGTCCAACTCTACCGGAATGCCAACGCCGCATTTAGCCAATGTCTTTCTCATCTTCTCCACGCTTTTTTTCATCATAGTCGTGCCTTTGGAGAATTGGCTTAAACCGCGCTTCATATCCTGGAATCTGCGATCATCCATCTTTTTCATCTCTTCTTCCGAAGGCCCGCCCGGACCCATCTGTTGTCCTTCTGGCCCCATTTGACCATTTTGCTCATTTTGCCGAAAACCTTGATCCTTAGGACCCATCATTTGGCCTGGCTGATTATACTGGCTACACGAGCCGGGCATTTCTACGCCATTCACGCGGCAGGTTTCCTGCTGGTTTTGTTGATTTGGCTGATTTTGTTGATTTTGTTGATAGGGTTGATTTGGTTGTTGTTGATAGGGCTGATTTTGCTGATACTGATTTTGAGAAGGACAAGGCGGCATCTGGCACCAACCGCCACCGCCGGAAGAACTCGCGCACCAAACTTGGCCGCCGGTGCAACTGCCGCCGCTAGATGGCATATTACCATTGCACGGTGAATTCATCGGCACACAAGTGCCATTACACATATACTGGTCTGAAGGACAAGAAGTGTATGATGATGGGTAGTTGTTAGTTGATGATGGACACGGTGGCATCTGGCACCAGCTGCCGCCGTTCATCGTACACGACACCTGGCCGCCGCTGCAGCTGGTTGATCCGGTGGTACCTGAAGAGGGCGGTACACTGCATCCCGAAGGACACCCGCGGGAATCATAGATCACCCATGAACCACCCTGACAACTGGGCGGAGCCGGACAGGTAGTGCCATCCGACGCAGGATAGGAACCGCCGTCTCCGGGCGGAGGAGTATAAGTCCCTCCGGGAGGAGGGGTGTAAGATCCTGAATCACCGGAAGGCGGCGGGGTGTAAGATCCTGAATCTCCAGGAGGTGGCGGAGGCGGGCTTTCCTGCGCTAACTTAATTCCCAATACCGCTGAAGTCGGCGCAAAGGCATAAGTAATTTTTGTTTTATTGGATAAAGGATTTTCCTCTAAGGAAATGGTTACTTCATCCTCGCCTTTTAAATAAGTTAATTGCGTGCCGGTATTTTCTAATTCTTCCCAGCCTTTGGCGGATAAGTCTTGGGCGTAAAAAGCGGCAACCTGGCTGGCAGAGACCGCCGCCCGATAATTTACCTGCTCACTGGGAGCAAAAGTAATTCGCTGCGCTCCCGGATAAAGCGCTACTCCGGTTTTGGCTAACGCCGCACTCGCGCTCACGCCGGTATATTCTTCCAGCGCCGCCGGCAGGCCAATCTTAGCTATGGTGTTATAGGCCTCTTTATAAATATTGGCGCTTTGCAAATATACTCCGCCGGCTAAGAATCCTAGCCCTAAAAGGAGTATAAGTAAAATTAAATCTTTTTGCTTCATATGTATAAATTTTTTTACCCAGCAAATGTTGTTTTAACCGACCTTTTGTTAATTCAATTTGCCCGGATAAAATAAAAAAAACCCTAAGTAAGGCTTATTTATTATAATAAACTTTATTTAACTTTATAAAATTGGATGGGGTCAATTTTACCAAGTCTGACATTGCTTAATTGTTTTATTATTCTTGAATAACAAAATTTAATTTAACGATTATTTTTATTATACCATTTTTTTTCATAACCAACAAATAACTTATCCACAACTATTAAAAACCTCTGCGGCAGTACCCACAGGGAGTTACTTTAAACTTAATTTAATCATAAAAAAAGACCCCGCACACTACTGCACGAGGTCTGTAATTGCAATTTCCAAGGGCTAAGTTCCAAAGGAACAAAGCATAAAGTATTAACTTGCACAGCCCGCCAAAAGGTAGGCGGCATCCCGGTCGCGGCCGAGCCCGTGGCAACCCCAGTACCACCTACCGCCGTCGTCCCGATGGAAATAAAGCACACTGCGGATACCGCTCGGGCTGCGAATAACGAGGCCGAAGAAAGCGAAAAACTTGATGCCTCTACTACGATAAAGATCCTCAAGTGCGCTGTTTTCCCCGTTGGCTTGGTAATTAAGCCAAAGGCCCAGAAAAACGTTACCGCCGAAACGGATAAGATCCGATTTTTCTTTCAGGCGATGGAGTTTTTCTTCACCGGTGATTGATTGCTCGCTTTCCTTAAGGCAAGTCTCAAAAAGAAATTTGGTAATTTCAACTTGAGAGAGCGTCAACGAGCGCGGATCAATATCTTCCTCGCCCCAAAGGCCGTCGTCATCAATCGGACCTTTCCAAACAGTCCAGCCTTTGCCGAGGAATTCGGAGGGGTTGAAAGGATGGGCCTGAATAATGGACATCATAAGCTCTTGTAAAAACAACTCTTGCATTCGCTCGCCCTTTCCTGCCCAATATAAAGCGCGTTCCGGGCCGAGCTTATCGGCAATCAAAACCAATGCCTTCGTTGCCGCTCCTAAAAATTCTGCTCGCTGACCAGGTGTTAGGGCTGTTTCATGTTCTGACATGACTGTTCCCTGCCTTTCTTTGATTGATTTTTATGGTACGAAATGCTATCTTAAGATAGCTTGAACAGCATAGCAAATTTATATAAAATGTCAATTATATGCAACAAAAAAAATTTTACCCATTGCTTTTCTCTCTGCTAATTATCGCTAACCTTGCTTATATCACTTATTTTTGGCTGCATACTTCCGGCCCGGCCTTGCTTGCGGGCGGCAACGCTGCTTTAATCGCGCTCGGACGCGCGAGCGGTCTCTACGGCGCTTTTTTAATACTGTTGCAATTTTTGCTTATCGGTCGGATAAAGTGGCTGGAAGTTTGGATTGGTTTAGACAAACTCTCGCGCCTGCATCATTATAACGGTTTGCTCGCGATAATTTTTATTATCCTGCATCCTTTGCTGTTGCTTGTTGGCTACGCCGCCGCGCATAATTATACTTTTACCCGACAATTAATTGATTTCGTCTTACATTGGGGAAATGTGGCGCAGGCCATCATTGGCTTTCTTTTATTAATCGGCGTTGTCATTATTTCTCTGCATATTGTCCGGCAAAAACTCCCCTATGAAAACTGGTATTTTACGCATTTATTAACTTACGCCGCGGTAATACTCGCGTTCGGCCACCAGCTTAATGTCGGTACCGACTTGCAATATCCGCCGGCCGCCATCTATTGGTGGCTGCTGTATGTTTTTGTCTTTGGCAATTTTATTTTATTTCGCTTCTGCCAGCCGCTTTATCAGCTTTGGCGGCGCCGCTTTTATGTCGCGGCCATCACCCGCGAAACGGCCGATGCCATTTCTATTTACATCAAAGGAAAAAATTTAACAAAATTTAAAATCGCCGCCGGCCAATTTATCATCGTCCGCTTTTTAGCCAAAAATTTTTTCTGGCAGGCGCATCCTTTTTCTCTTTCCTGCGCGCCCAACGGAGAATATTTGCGTTTAACGATAAAGCAATCGGGCGATTTTACCCGCTCGTTAGAAAACTTGCCCGTCAACACGAAAGCATTGATTGACGGGCCGCATGGTGTTTTTACCGCGCGCTTTGCCCGGCGAAAAAAATTTCTTTTTATTGCCGGCGGCGTAGGAATCACTCCTGTTTTTTCCTTAATTGAAGACTTGGCGCGCCAAAATATCACCGACATTAAACTGCTTTACAGCAACCGTTCGGCGCAAAATATAATTTTCCAAAAAGACTTGGCTGAACTGGCTCAACGCTACGGCATCGCGGTCGCCCACACTATCACTGGCGACCAGTCCTGGAGCGGCGAGCGGGGGAAAATTGACCGCGCCAAATTACTGCGGCTGGTGCCTGATTGGTTAGAGCGGGAAACATATCTTTGCGGGCCAAAAGGCATGTTGCGCGGTCTGAAACAAATGCTGTTGGCAATGGGATTTCCCAAGCGGCGTTTGCATTATGAAGAATTTTCGTTTTAAATCCAAACGCCTTCAGCGCGGGGTATTCCCCCACAACAATATTTTGTGTGGGGGTATTCTGGAAGGTGTATGGATAAATCTACTTGCAACAGCTCTTCAATATTTCAATATTGCGGGCATCCGGCCCCTCGTCTTTAAACCCGGGCACTTCTAAAATCCACGGCATAGTTTTCATCCTGCTGTCTTTAGCTAAATTTTTAAAACCGGCTAAACCGATATGGCCCTCGCCGATATTGGCGTGCCGGTCGTGATGCGAGTTAGCGGGAGTTTTAGAATCGTTTATGTGCCAAGCGACAACATCTTTAAAACCAATGTGTTTATCCAGCTCGTCCAAAAACTTTTTTACTTTTGCCGGCGCGTATTCGTCAATCATTCCGGCTTCAAAAGCGTGCGCGGTATCAATGCAAACGCGCACGCGGTTAGATTTTACTTTTTTTAAAACCGCTCCGATTTCTTCCGCCGTGTCGCCGATGCTGTTTCCTCCGCCCGCCGTATTTTCCATCACCAGCCACGCCTTGCCCGGCACACTTTTCAAAACTTCTTTCATGCCGGCGACGGTTTGCGCAATGGCTCGCTCGCGCGCGCTGTCTTTGCCCGAACCGATGTGAAAAATCAGCCCCTGCGCGCCGACTAATTCGGCAATCCGCAAATGACCGGCTAAATTTTTTATTGATTGCGCGCGGACATAGCCGTTGGGGCTGGCTAAATTCACTAAATACGCCGCGTGCAAAAAAACCGGCCCCAGGCCGCTTTGTTTTAACCCTTCTTGATATTTTTTAACTTCTTCCGCTGCGGGCGTTTTTACTTCATAGGTGCGAGGCGACGAGCCAAAAATTTGGATGCAACTCGCGCCGATTTTGGTCGCGTTCTCAATTGCTTTATGCAGCCCGCCCGCGGCAGACACATGCGCGCCGATTATAGGCATAAATAAAATTTTTAATTTTTAATTTTTAAAAAATCCCAATCCGCCAACACTTCCGCCGCGTGCTCTTCCGGCTCAACCTCTTCGTATATTTTTAAAACTCTTCCCTGCTTGTCAATTAAAAACGACGTTCGTTTGGTGCCCAAATATTCCCGTCCCATAAATTTTTTCTTGCCCCAAACGCCGTACGCCTTGACGACTGTTTTGTCTTCATCCGCGAGCAAGGTAAAAGGCAATTTATATTTGGCCGCGAATTTCTGATGACTGGCGACAGTGTCAACGCTTACGCCCAAAACCACGATGCCGGCTCGTTTAAATTCAGCCCCGGCGTCGCGAATGGCGCAAGCCTCCTTGGTACAGCCCGGCGTGTTGTCTTTCGGATAAAAATAGAGCAAAACGTTTTTGCCTTTATAATCTGGCAACCGATGCGTTTGGCCGTTTTGATCCAGCAAAGCAAAAGTTGGGGCGCTAGAATTTATTTTAATTTTCATATATTGACTTCTTATTTTATATTTGCTAAATTTAGCTTAAAGTTATTCAAAATCTAAAATTTGGAGGTTGAGGAAATGAAAAAATTAAGCTCTTTCATAAAGCCAGCAGCAAAACGCCAAAAGGCATCCGATGAACGGCCAAAAATTACTGGCCGGGAAATAACTCGTATCTTGGAACATCGGCCCCTGCGATGTAAGAAAGATGTCTCCACTATGAAAATAATTCTCACCTCCCCTTATAATTTGGGATAAAAAGAAAAAAATAATAAATCCAAACGCCTTCACCGCTGGGCATTCCTCCACACCAAAATTTGGTGTGGGGGTATTCTGGAAGGTGTATGGATAAACCGCTCTTTTATTCAATCAACACTCCCTATCGCGTCTTGGGTTTCTACCCCAAGACTTTTTATTTTCTCGCAAACAACCCGATAATTTCCGCCGGCGCTAAAACATGCCCGGCCATTGCTTGCTCTAAATATTGCTTGGTCGTCTTACTATCCAAATCTAACGTCGTATCTAACGCGTACAGCTTAAAAAAGTAGCGGTGCTCGCCAAAGGGCGGACAGGGTTCGCCGTAACTTGTTTTGCCAAAATCGTTTATGCCTTGCGTGGCGCCTGCCGGTACGCTGCCTTCGCTAATCTCGCTTGTGTCCGGCGCGATATTAAAAACAACCCAATGTACCCAAGTCCCCCGCGGCGCGTCCGGGTCATCAACGATTAAAGCTAAACTTTTTGCTCCTGCCGGCACCTCGTTGATCGTTAGCGGCGGATTGATATTTGTACCTTGGCAACCGTACTTATCCGGCAAGTAATCGCTATTTTTAAATTGTGGGCTGGTTAATTGCATATTATTAGTAACATTAATAACCGGCTGGCTGATAACCCCGCCCGCCGGCTTAATCTCCTTTTTTGCGCACGCCGAGATTAAAAAAATAGCGCTTAATAGAATTACTGTCGTCAATAATTTTTTGAACATATATATTTATCAGTGGCTAGTTATTTACTACTCATTACTCTTCACTCATTACTAATTACTGGTTACTGGCTATTCTTAATTATACCACCCCCCAAGCAAATGTCATTATCGTAAATTACGAGCGATTGCCCCGGCGCTGCCGCCGGCGGTAATTTACCGAACTTAATTTCATAGACGCCAACTTTTAACTTTTTAACTTTACAACTTTCCAACTTTTGCAAGTGCCTAAGCCTCGCCTGATACTTTTTTCCAACAACCGGCTCTCCCCCAATCCAATTAACTTTATAAATTTTAATGTCATTGCGAGCCGCAGGCGAAGCAATCTCCTGAACTTTCCGTTGGTTTACAACAATAGTATTTTTCCTCACATCTTTGCCCACGACATAGTACGGCTTATCCTGCGTCGTCTTTTTAGTAATGACAAACCCGTGCCGCTGGCCGAGCGTTAAAAAAAACGCGCCGTCGTGGTAACCGATAACTTCACCTTTAACATTCAATGCTTGGCCGCGCTTTGGTTTTAAATATTTTTTTAAAAATTCCTTCAGCCCGATTTTGCCGACGAAACAAATTCCTTGGCTGTCCGGTTTCTCCGCGTTGGGCAAACCGAATTTGCGCGCCAACGCCCGCACTTCGCTTTTTTTATATTGCCCGATTGGCAACAAACAATGCTTCAGTTGGCTTTGAGTTAGTTGCCACAAAAAATACGACTGGTCTTTGGTTGCATCAACTCCTTGCAACAACTTAATTTTAGATTTATGATTTATGGTTTTAAATTTTTTTGGAGTTATGGATTTGGGGTTTGAGATTTGATTAGAAATTAGAAATTCGTCATTAGAAATTATCGCGTAGTGTCCGGTCGCAATGTAATCCGCCCCTTGTTTTAACGCCCAGCGTAAAAATTCCCCAAACTTAATTGTTTTGTTGCATGTCACATCCGGGTTCGGCGTTCGCCCAAGCTTATACTCGCGGACCATATAATCCGCCACTTCTTTTTTGTACTCGGCTGACAAGTCCAAAGTTTTAAAGGGAATGCCGAGTTGCATCGCCGCTTTCATCGCCTCCCGTCGCTCCGCCGGCCAGTTGCAATTTCCCCATCGCTCATCCCAAATTTTAATAAAAACTCCCGTCACGTCATGGCCCTGCTGTTTTAATAACGCCGTGGCCACGGAACTATCGACTCCGCCAGACAAACCTACGAAAACTTCTTTATTTTTAGTATCATTTTTCATAATATACCTATTACAGCATAAGCAATGAGCAAAATCAACTACATTAATCTCGTACAAACTAAAAAGCACAGGCGCTTCTACGCTTCCCCGTGCTTTCTTTTTTTTACCGCAATTAAAAATTATTTATCCTCCAAAATAGCGAGGTCAATGGTTACTTCGGCAATGTTAGAAGTATAGGCGCGCAAACGGTTCAAACTATCACAAGCCAGAGCCGCCTCCAAATAATCGCTCTTCACGGCGGCTTTATACAACTGGCTAATTTCAGCCGCGGCGCGATTAACCACTTTCAGAGCGCCGTACGCTCCCTCTTTTTTTATGTCTTTGGAAAAACTAATCGCCTGCTTTAACAAAGGCAAAATTTTATCAGCGGTCTGCTGAAATTTCTTTTTAAAGCCCGGCGGCGCTTGCTTGTTGAGCTTGGCAACCGCAGCGATTTTAACGGCATGGTCGGCCATCCGTTCAAATTGAGTCGCTACTTTGCGATAGTATATCGCGCGCGACAAGGTGCAGCCAACCTGCTCTTCGGTAGTTTTACCCTGCACTAACGCCCAAAAGTTACGCAGCATCAAAAAATATAATTTATCCACCTCAATGTCACGGTCAATGATGCTCTGCGCTGAAACTTTGTCATTTATCAAAAACGTCGCGACTGCCTCATTGGCCATGGCTTCAGACATGGCACAAATTTGATTTACTGTTTGTAAAAAAGTAATTCTGCGCGAACTCAGCACGCTTTGAACAACTATACTATCCGCCATATCTTCAAGAATCTCAAAACCAATTAAACCGCCAATGACTTCTTTAACCTTTGATTTTTTCTCACCCTTTACGCCGATTATGGTAATATGATCCGCACTGGCAATGTACAGCGCGATTATTTCCTGAGCGATATCATCCAAAGCTAACGCATGAACATTGAGCGTACGCTGATAATCGCACTGACTAAAATTCGGATGAATTAAAAGCTCGCCGGTGCTACGAACAGAAACATTTACCTCATCTTGTTCTTTTAGGCTGTGCTGCGTAATCCACTTCTTCGGCAAAGTAATAATGTAGCTGGATCCGCCTGTTTGTTGAATTTTTCGAGTTAACATATATGCTTATTATAGCAAAATAAGTAGTCATACTCAAGATAAATTAGCCAAACTCCCCCTTGACGTATGCGGCGGTTAACTGATGCCGGGGATTGGTAAAAATATTTTTTTTGGTGTCATACTCCACCAATTCGCCTAAGTGAAAAAAGGCGACATAATCAGAAATACGGCTCGCCTGCTGAATGTTGTGCGTAACAATGATAACCGTGTAGCTATCTTTGAGTTTTAAAACCAGCTCTTCAATTTTTTTGGTCGCCATCGGATCAAGATCGGAAGTCGGTTCATCCAGAAGTATGACCTCGGGCTTAACCGCAATTGCCCGGGCAATGCACAAACGCTGCTGCTGACCGCCGGAGAGTCCGTAAGCGGATTTAAACAAACGATCTTTCACCTCACCCCAAAGCGCCGCCTCTTTCAGGCTTTCTCTGACGATACCGTCCAGTTTGTCTTTGCTTGCTTCCACTTCTGACGCGCTTTTTCTTTTTTTAAACTTTTTTATAATACCGGACAACCCCCAATATCCGCCTACTTCATTATTAACCAGCGGGCCGTAGGCAATATTGTCATAAATTGACTTGGGAAATGGGGTCGGGTTTTGAAACACCATGCCTATTTGTTTTCGTAACGCGGTAACATCAACATCGCCATGATAAATGTTTTTGCCATTAAAAATAACCTCGCCTTCAATGTTGGTGTTTTCCATTGTATCCAGCAGGCGGTTGAGCGAACGCAAAAAAGTAGACTTGCCGCAGCCGGAAGGGCCGATCAGCGCGACCACGGTATGGCGCGGAATGTCTATTGAGACGTTTTTTACGGCGTGGACGGAATGGTTATACCAAACATTCAAATTTTTGACCGCGATTACGGTATCCATAGTTATTGAATTTTATATTTAGAACGAAAATAGTAACGCAAAATAATTGCCCCCAAACTCAAAATAAAAACCAAAACAATCAAGACCAGCGCCGTGCCGCTCGCGTACTCTACCGCCCGAGGATCACTGTGTTGTGTCGCTAAAATAAAAGAATGATAGGGCAGAGCCATAAATTTGTCAAGCGGCGATGTTGGTAATTTAGTAAGGTAAAACGTGGCGCCGACCATAATAATTGGCGCTGTCTCTCCCATGGCCCGGGCAATGCCGACAATGCCTCCCGTGAGCGAGGCCGGCAGCACCAAAGGCAGCGCAACCTGCTTAATGGTCTGCCACTTAGTCGCTCCCAGCGCCAGGCTGGATTCGCGCAAGGCGGGCGGCACCGCCTGCAGCGCCTCAACCGCCGCCGTAATAATCCAGGGCAAGGTCATGGCCGACAGCGTTAAAACCGCCGCCAACAGCGAAGTGCCCAGACGCATCAGGTAGACAAAAACCCCCAAACCAAACAAACCGTACACTACCGAGGGCACGCCCGCGAGGTTGCGAATGGCCACTTCAATGCTGCGCCGCCAAAAATTCTGACGGCCGTATTCGGTTAAATAAATCGCCGCGCCGATGCCCAGCGGAAAGCTGCACAAGGTAACGCCCACTCCCAGGTAAAACGAGCCCAGTATCGCCGGCCAAATGCCGCCGGCCGCAATGTCTTGATGCTGCCACAGGCCGGTCAAAAACTGCCAGCTGATTACCCGGTAGCCGGCCAGGCCAATCAGCGCCAGCGCGGCCAATAACAATAAAATGCCGGCGTAGGCGCTGGCTTTAATGCAGAAAAAACCAATTGTTTCGCTCTTTTTCAACATAATTATATTGATTTTTTCTTCAGCCAAAAGTCAACGAAAATATTTAACAAAAAAGTTATCAAAAACAGCAGCAAGCCAACGGCAAACAGAGCGTGCCAGTGCAGGCTGTTGACAACGACTTCTTTGATTTCAATCGCGATGGTAGCGGTCATCGGCCGCACCGGGGAAAGCGGGGAACGCGGCCAGGCCAAGCTGTTGCCGGCCACCATTAACACTATCATGGTTTCACCGATAATGCGCCCAAAGCCAAGCATCACCGAAGCAACGATGCCGGAAAGCGCCGCCGGCACGCTCACCCGCCAAATCGTTTCCCACTGGCTGGCTCCCAGCGCGTAACTCGCTTCGCGCAGTCGCGGACTCACGCTGGATAGCGCGTCCTCACTGATGCTGGCAATGGTCGGCAGAGCGGTAAAAGCAACCAATACGGCGGCGGTTAAAGCGTTTAGTCCGTTGGATAACCCGAACAGGCGGGCGGTAACCGGCGCCAAAAATAACAGGCCAATCAAACCCAAGACCACCGAGGGAATGCTGGCGATCATTTCCACCACCGGTTTCAGAAATTCTTTGACTGCCCGGCGGGCGATTTCCGACAAATACACCGCCGTCCCCAAACCGAAAGGAAGCGCGATGATCAAAGCCAGCGCTGATATGATAAATGTACTATATACGAGCGACAGCGTTCCCCAGAGCGGCGCGTGGTAGGAGGTTGGATTCCAAACCGCGCCAAACAAAAACTCTCCGAGACTGATACTGCCAATAATACGAAAGGCGTTAACGACCAAAAAG